>JACCXR010000269.1 GCA_013696915.1 Euzebyaceae bacterium | reverse complement strand
CGCGCGGGGTGAGGGTCAGCCACGAGGCAGGGGGACAGGTCGAGCTGAGCTTCCCTTGCCAGGCGACGGTCGTCGGGATCGAACGCGACGTCGAGCTGGCGCTGGCCCGCCTCCGCGATCTCGATCGTGCCGCCGGCATCGGCTTCCTGGCCGCCGGGCTGGATCCGCTCCACGATGCGGCAGCGGTGGGTCTCCAGCTGACATCGCCGCGCTACGTCAGCATGAATCGGCACTTCGACGCCTTCGGCCCCGCCGGGCGGGAGATGATGCGCCTCACGGCGTCACTGCAGATCTGCGTCGACCTGCTGCCGGGCCCGGCGGGCCTGGAGCAGTGGCGGCTGGCCCACCTCGCCGGCCCCGCCCTGGCCTCGGTCTTCGCGAACTCCCCGGGAGCACCCCCGGGGCGGGCCAGCGCGGCAAGCCCCCGGCTCGGGGTCTGGCTGGCGGTGGACGGGAGCCGGACGGGGTTCGACTCGCGGCACGTGACGCGGCCCTCGGCTGCGGAGGGATACGTCGCCTTCGCGGCTGCGGCCATGGTGATCCCGCGGGGAGGTCGCGGCGACGGATTCCCGCCGCGACAGCGGTCGTTCGCCGAGTGGTGCGGCGAGGGCGCGGACCGGCCGGATGACGGGGATCTGACCCACCACCTGTCCACCCTCTTCCCGCCGGTCCGCGCCCCGGGTCGGCTACCTCGAGATCCGCCATCTGGACGCGCTCGCACCCCCGCTGCTCGGGGTCGCGCTCGCCGTCACCTGGATGTTGCTGCAGGACCGCCGCTGCCGAGCCGAGACGCTCGAGCTGCTCGCCGACGGGACGAGCTGGGAAGCTGGTGGACGCGCACCGCGGTCGAGGGGATCCGGGCCCCGGCCTCGCGATGCGCGCTCGCGCGCTGCTCGAGTTGGCCCAGCAGGGCATGGGCCGGGACCGCCGCGGATCCCTGCCGCCGGACGCCCGCACGCGGACGCAGGCGTTCGTGACCGAGTACCTGGCCCGCGGCAGGGTTCCCGGAGATGACCGGCCGCACGATCTTGTCCGCATCGTGGAGGAGCAGGCCGCATGAACGGCCGAGCCGCTGGCGTTGGATGACGGGACCCTCGTGCTGATGCGCGTGGAGCCGCCGGTCGACGAGGCGTACCTGCGAGCGACCTACCTGCTCGACCTGGCGCAGGCCGACGGCGCTCAGGTCGTCGACGGACCCCAGGGCCTCCGTCTGGCCAGCGAGAAGCTCTTCGTCGTCGATCCGCTCGGGACGCTCGAGGCGAGCGTGGACGCGAGCGTGGGGCTCATCGTCGTCCTCGACGGCGAGATCCTGGGGGCAGTCCTGCGGGTCCCGGCCGCGCCCGACTTCAGGATCGGGCCGCCGGTGTCCCAGGCCCCGGTGACCGCGCGCGAGCGGGAGGTCGTCGCTCGTCTCGCCCCCTCGCTGCAGGCGCACGGCCTGCGGTGCGTGGGGCTCGACGTCATCGACGGCCGCCTGATCGAGGTGAACGTCACCAGTCCGGGTGCCCTGTACATCCAGCGGTCCGCCACCCCCCAAACACGACTCCCGCGATGAACGGCGACCCGCTACCCGGGTTCGACGGCGTCGAAGCGCAGGCCGCTGGAACCCTCGCCGCCGCCGGTGGTCTTGCGGCGGCTGGTCCAGGTGTGCACCGACCCGTCGTGCCAGCGGGCGTGCTCGTTCGTGCGTACCACCGCCGCCCCTGCGCGCGGCACCTCCTCCTCGTGCAGCCAGACCCCTGTCCCCTGCTCGGAGCGGGCGCCGCCGAGGAGCGCCCCAACGGGAACAGCGTCGTGACCTCGCCACCGACCCGGCGAGCCAGCGGGACCAGGCGCAGCACCACCGACTCGCGGTCCTCCCGTGGTTCGGGGGCGAGCGGGAACCAGTGGTCAGGCACGACGGTGTCCACCCGGTAGCGGCCGATCCCCGCAGGCGCCAGGCCCGCGGCGGGTTGGTTCATGGTCGACGACCCGAACCGGTCGAGGATCCCACCCGCGTCGTCGCTCACGAACGCCTCGACCGCCCAGGCCAGGTTCGCCATCTCGTCCCGCAGCATCAGGACAGTCTCCACGGGTTGGCTCTCGAGCGCGTCCGGGAGCACCAGCGCGAGGAAGAACCACGGGCTGGTGCGCTGCTCCCCGCCGACGGCCCGGGGCTCAGCCGTGTCGGTGACGCCGAACAGGTTCCAGCCGTCGTCGGCGTCACCGGTCGGACCCAACTCGAAGGTCCGGCCGAACACGTCGGTCACCTGGAAACGGGCAACGCGTGTGAGGCTGGCGACCGGCAGGCGGACGGGGAGGACGAACCTGCTCACCGGCCGCCGCGCTCACGGCGGCGCACGCCGCGCTCGCCCAGCGCTGGGTCTGTACCGCCGTCGCCTGCGGCGCCCGCGGGGGCGGGGGCAGCGGTTGCAGGGCGGCGGCATCAAGGCGGGCCAGCACCTGAGCGCCCACTTCGCCGGCACCGCCGGACTCTCTGGCGGAACCGGTATCGGAGCCCGCGGGGATGGCGATGCCGAGCCCGCCGAGAGTGGAGAGCGCCTCCGCGACCGCGGCCGCAGCCATCTCGCTCGGCCCGGCGTCCTGCAACGCGGCCAGGCCGCCCTGAAGATCAGCGGCAGCCGCGATGACGGCGTCGAACCAGGGGGCCACGCGCCCATGCAGATCGTCGAGGTCGGCGCTCGCCCAGCCGTCGGCCTGACCCGGGTCCAGGTGCGTGGCGAGCAGGGGCGCGCCGGCGGCCAGCACGGGACGAGGGCGAGCGCGCTGCGCACCCGCCCGTCGATGGTCGCTGCGACGATGGCCTCGCTCGCTGACGCGGCCTCGTCGCATGTTCCAAGGCGCCAGCCCCCGACGAGGAGACAGATCCTGAAAAGGACACTCTCGCGAGGTCAGTATCGGCTCGAGTCACACCTCGCCGGGACTGGGCCCACTGGAGTATCTCCAGCCCATCAGGACCTCGCAGTATCGGCTGAGATCAGAGGTCCGTGTCACCTCGGTCCTTCGCCGTGAGGAGCGCACAGGAGTTCACCCGATTTATGCCTCTGCGCCACCCGGGAGACGAGGGGTTGGCGAGAACAGGGGTAGGGCGTGCGCATACGATGGCGGCCCGTGCGGTGATCGGAGCCAGGTTGCGATACGCACTTCTGCTGTACCTCGATCCCGAACGC
>JACCXR010000261.1 GCA_013696915.1 Euzebyaceae bacterium | reverse complement strand
ACTCCGGCTCGGTGAGGACGATCTCCTCGATGTTCAGCAGGCCGAACGGGTTGTAGACGAGGTTCTGCGCGCGCTCGCCGGCGACGGCGCGGTGGCGGTAGGTGAACAGCGGGACGATCACCTGGTCGCGGCCGAGCGCGATGTCCTCGGCCTGCTGGTACCGCCGCGTGCGGTCGGCCGCCCCGTGCGTGGCGTCGGCGGCGTCGAGGAGGGCGTCCACCTCGGCGTCGGCGTAGCGCATGTAGTTCTGGCCGCCGGCCCCCGGGGTGGCGCGGGAGTGGAACAGCGGGACGAGGGCCTCGTGGAGGGTCGCGTTCTCCGGCGCCCACCCGAACCGGAACAGGCCCGCCTCGCCGGCGGCCAGCACGTCGAGGTAGTCCGAGAACGTGCCGTTGACGGGTTCGCTGCGGAACCGGACGGTCACGCCGACGCCCGCAAGGTTGCCCCGCACCTGCTGGGCGATGTCCTCGTGGCCGCCCCCGCGGTTGAACCAGAGCGTCACGGTCGAGACGCCGTGCTCGGTGAAGATGCGGCGCGCCTGCGCCGGGTCGTAGGCGCATGCCGGGCAGGTGTTCGGGCGGGCGCCCGGGATGGGCGGCGGGACGGCAGCCCGCGCCGCCAGGACGTTCCCCTCCAGGTTGTCCTCCTGGAGCGCCTGCCGGTTGACGGCCATGCTCATCGCCCGGCGCACCTCGGGTTCGTCGAACGGCGGCTCCGTGACGTTGAACCCGAGGAAGTACAGGACCGGCACGGGGCCGAGGAGCACCCCCGGTCCGCGGTAGCCGCCGCGGGCGGTCGGCGGGAAGTCCTCCAGCGCGGACGTCAGCGCCCCGGGCGGCACGGTCGCGAAGTCGCGGCGGCCCTGCTGGAACGCCAGGTACCCGGTGTCCGGGTCTGAGATCCGGAAGATCACCTCGTCGATGGCCGGCGGCACCGAGCCGTTGCGCCAGCCTTCGAAGGCGTCCGCCCTGATGAACTGGTCGTGGACCCAGGGCTCCCCCGCGCGGAACGGCCCGTTGCCCACCGGCTGCTCACGGAAGGCCGCCTCGTCGGCCCGCCAGCGGCCGGCCGGAACCGGCCCCAGCGCCGGATGCGCGACCACGGCGGGGAAGTCGGCGCGGGGGTGGGCGAGGCGCACCGACAGCGTATGCGGGTCGACCGCCACGACCCCCGCCAGCACGGTTGCGGTGCCGTCCCGCAGCGCCTGGTAGCCCTCGACGTCCCGGAGGTGATAGCCGACCGGTCCGGCGGTGACCGCCTGCTCCCACGAGAACTTGAAGTCGGCGGCGGTGACCGGTGTGGCCGGGTCGTCGTGGAACGTGGCGTCCGGCCGCAGCGTGAAGGTCCACACCGTCACCGTCTCCGCCGTCGCGGTCGCCGCGGTCGACGTCTCGACCGCCCAGGAGATGGCAGCGGATTCAACGACGCGCAGGCTGTGGTCGTACGCCGTCAGGGAGTCGAACAGCGCGTCGACGACGGCGAGTGAGTTCGGCTCTGTGGCGAGCGGTGGGACGATGGCCGCGGGCTCCTGAAGCGCGTAGCGGAAGGTCCCCCCGGCCGGCTCCGTCGCCGCCACCGTCTCCGACGCCGTGACGGCCGGCAGCGGTGGGACGGTGGTCGTGGAGGGAGCCTCCGGAGGCTCCGGACGGCAGGCAGCCACGAGCAGCACCGCGACACCGAGCCCCACCAGCCGGCGGCGGCGGTCGGGCCCGACGCCCCCGCCCACCACGCCGTCAGTCGACCAGGCGCAGCGCGAGGATGATCGTCGTGATCGCGAACACCACGCCGGTGATGACCGTGAGCCGGTCGAGGTTCTTCTCGACGACGGTCGAGCCCGACATCGTGCTCATGGCGCCGCCCCCGAACATGTCGGAGAGCCCGCCGCCCCTGCCCGACTTCAGCAGGATGAACATGATCAGCAGGAGCGACACGAGCACGTGGACGACCACGATGGCACCAGTGAGCACGAACGCCTCCGAACCGGGATTGTGGCCCCCGATGGTAGCAGCCGTGCCGCGACCCGAGATCAGGAGGCGGGGTCGGTGACCAGGAAGAAGCCGACCTGCTGGCCGGAGTCCGACAGCGTCCAGAGCGGCCTGGCGGCCGGCACGGTCGCCTCGGCGCCGACCTCGCTCAGCTGGTAGGGGCGGTAGTCCTCGTCGCTCCAGCCGTGCGTCCGCGGGGCACCGCTGGCGCCCACGCGCTGCTCCAGCTGGGTGCGGGTCTCCACGCACGGGCAGGCGTTGCGTTCGGCCGGGGCGGCGGGCGACAGGGCCGCCGGGGCGGAGCCGGCGGCGGCCTGTGCCGTGTCCGGAGTCAGGGCGCGGAACGTCGCGAAGGCCGGCGCCTCGGTCGGCTGCTGGGGCGGCGGGACGAGGTAGCCGAACGACAGGGCGTCGACGTGGCGGATGGTCGCGAGGTAGGACGGGACCACGACCGCCGCGCTGGTGCCCGCGAGCAGCACCGATGCGGCGAGGATGACCTCGGCGTTGCGGCGCCACGGCGTCATCACCGGCACGGCGGCGATGAGCCGCTCGACCCTGACGGCCACCGCCTTCGCCGCGTGGCTCAGCGGGAGGACGGGTGCCGGGCGGAGTCCGTCCGCGGGAGCCAGCCGCAGCGGGCCCACGGCGGCGCACGCGACCCGCAGGCCGGGGCGGCCGCGGCTGCAGTCCCACACCTTGAGGATGCTCGACGCCAGCGCGACGGGGCGGCGCGTGTGCAGCGCGGCGAGGTCGTCGGCGCTCTCCTCCTGCTCCCTGCGCAGCCACCGCGCCGCGAGGTGGACAGGCGGCAGGAAGAAGGTGACGTCGCGGAAGAGGCCGACCACCATGCCGAGCAGCGTGTCGCGGCGGCTGATGTGCGCGAACTCGTGCGCGACGAGGCCCTCCAGTTCGCGGTCGTCGAGCGCGTCGAGCAGCTGGGGGTCGACCGCCACGACGGGGCGCAGCGTCCCGACGGTGAACGCGCCGCCCGGGCAGGCGGGCAGGAGGACCAGCCGCGGCGTCCGCAGCCGCATGGACGCCGTCAGGCCGTCGGCGATCGCCCACAGCCGCTCGTCCTCGGCCGCGGTCGCCCGTCGGAGCACGCGCCAGGCGACCAGCAGGCCGGTGAGCCGGCGCGTGACGAGCACCCCGGCGACGGCGGCGTAGGCGAAGAACAGCAGCCCGAGCTCCCGCTGGGAGATGGTGACGTTCAGCAGGTCGAGCAGCCGGTCCGCCGGCGCGGCGCCGGTGGTTGGCACCAGCAGCTGCGGCAGGAACTCCTCCCCCACCGACGCGACCGCCGCCCCGCCCGCCGTGAGGACCGGCGCCAGCACCAGCAACCGCCGGGCCCGGCTGCTCCGCACCATGCGGCAGTGGACCGCGACCGCCGCAAGCCCCGCCGCGGCGAGCGAGCCGAGCAGCGCCCGCACCGCGAAGGACTGGGTGTCGAGGAGCAGCAGGAACCCCTCCGCGGCTCCCGCCGGTACCGGCGCCGACATCACCGAAGCCGTCCGCTGCGGTTGTCCGAGCCCCGTCCGCGCCGATGCGCCGGGACCGCGGTCATGCGCCGTCGCACCCCTCCCGGGTCCGGCTCATCAGCCCTCCTGCTCGCGCAGCTCGGCGATCCTCGAGCGGAGGGCGTCCATGACGGCCGGGTCGGACTCGTCGTCGATCTTCTGCACGAAGTAGCTCATCGCCGGCTCGGGGAAGGCGTCGACGAGCCAGTCGACCACGGAGGTCACGGTCGACTCGGCGTACTCCTCGCGGGTGACGGTCGGCCGGTAGCGGTGCGCCAGGCCGGACGTGTCACGCATGAGCAGCCCCTTGGACGCCAGCCGCGCCATCGTCGTCATGATGGTCGTGTACGCGAGGTCCCGGCGGGGCGCCAGTTCGGCGTGCACGTCGCGCACGGTCGTCTCGCCCAGCTGCCACACGGTCTCCATGACCTCCGACTCCAGCGGGCCCAGCAGGCCCTGAAGCTGGTTGCGCCGCTTCGCCATCTCGCCCTCCCCCTCCGGGC
>JACCXR010000233.1 GCA_013696915.1 Euzebyaceae bacterium | reverse complement strand
CTGGTCGACGAGCAGCCGCAGGGAGGCGACGACCCGACTGACGGTCGCCTGTGAGCGGCTTCCAGGTGGTTGGAGCGCGACGCCGAGCCGTCCCTGATGGCGCTTGGCCTTCCTGCTGCCGGAGCAGGCTATGACCCTGGCGCAGACGGCGCCACTGCGACTGAGCGGCCGTCAACCTGCCTGAAGGTACTGGCGCACGGCACGCCGGCTAGGGAACCTCCTGCCCGCGGCGCGCTTGCCCGGTCGCGATAGCGCCTGCGCTGGTCGGTGTCGGAGGTGGTGGACGGCCTGGGTGATGGAGGTGGAGGGGCGTTGGCGCAGGGTGCGGTCGCGGTCGTGGTTGAGGTCGACGGTGACGCGGGTACCGGTCGCGGTCTTGCTCCGGTTGGATCCCGAGAACATGTGCGCAAGGCCGAGCGGGCCGATTCCGCGTCGCGTTCGGCTTCCACTCGCCCGCCCCGCTCATCGCCCTGGCCATGCTCGCCCTCGGCGGCTGCCCGCCCCTACCAGGACGCGCACCGTGACCCGAGCCACACATGCGTCAGAAGAGCCGGCTCGAGGCTGCCCTGGACCGCGGCCAGCGCGGCGTCACGCGCCACCAACACCGCCCGGCAGCGGTCAACGTCAGACGGGGGTTGTGCCGTCAAGCGCCCGCCCCCGACGCCCAGCGGCTCGATGCCCTCGACTCCGGCGAGCCGATCCTTGGACGACGTGACTCTCGGGGTGGGTCACCGGCCGGGTCGGTGAAGACGGCGACGGCGGTGGGGACGTCGACGTGGTCGTCCGGGCCGATTGAGCCGCGAGTGGCGCACGACCCGGTGGCCTGCAACATCCCCCGTGCCTACACCCTGATCAGCGACAGGCCGGCCACACCATCGACGGGGTCGAAGTCATCGTCCTGTGTCACCACCGGTAGCCCGCGCCCGGCTCCGATGGCGGCAATCCACAGATCGTTGATCCGAACGCGTCGGCCGGTCTCGGCGAGGTGGACGCGCAACCGCGCCCAGGCACGCGCCGCATCCTCGTCGATCGGGATGATCTCCATGTCGGCCAGCGTCTCGAGGGTGGCAAGCCGCTGGGCGCGGACGTCAGTGTGGGTGGCGGCGAGCACCCCCAGCTGCAACTCCGCGAGTGTCACGACCGAGGTCGCCACCTCTGCGGGTATCCGAGCTTCGTCCAACTCGCGGCCACTCTCGGTGGCGATGAACACGGAGGTGTCGAGCAGACCCCGCGTCTGTGTCACTGGATGGGGTCGAGGTCGTCGGTGGTGTCACCAGCGAGCCGGGCCAGATCATCACGCAGGCCGGGATCGGCCGGCGCGCGGCGCAACCTGGTGACCAACTCGGCACGCGGCAACCACCGCCGCGACGGCCGCAGTCCTGTGAGCTGAGCGACCGGCCGACCGTTCACGGTGATGGTCACCTCCTCGCCAGCTTGCACCCGCCGCAGCACAGCAGCCGTGTCGTTGCGAAGCTCCCGCGAAGCGACCGTAGACATGCTACAGGTGTAGCACACCGTAGGCGCCTGAACGCGTACTGCAGACGGAAGCCTCGTCCAGCAGTGCGTCGACCGCGGTCTCCCGCTGGGCGGGCGAGTGCCGCATCCGACCACGCTGGGCAAGATCACCACCCGCTGCGGCCAGGACTGAGTGGACCAGCTCAACGACGCGCTGCTGGCCAAGGCCAACGAGCACAAACTCGTCAAGCTGGACAAGCTGCGCGCGGACACCACCGTGGTGGAGGCCAACGTGGCCTACCCCAACGACTCGGGTCTGCTGGCGCATGCGGTCACGCTGCTGGTCACCCTCGTCGCGCGTGTCCACACCGCCGGTGGCGCGACTCGCACGAAGGTGCGCGACCGCCGTCGCGCGGCGGCCATCGCGCCCGGGCGATCGCCGCGAAGCTGAAGCTGCGCAACGACGACGCGAAGACGGCGGTGCTGCGCATCACCGGCGAGCTGGCCGACCTCGCCGAGGTCACCGCCGACGAGGCCGAGCGAGTGTTGCGCAACGCCCGCCGCGCTGCGGGCCGCAGGCCCGCAGGCGTCGGGCAAGCTGGCCGCGCTGGTCGACCAGCTCGACACCATCATCGACCGTACCCGACGCATCGCCGACCAGACCCACCTGCGGTTGTCGGGCACCACCCCCGCCGGCGCCACCCGCCTCGTGTCGCTGCACGATGCTGATGCCCGCCCCATCCGCAAGGGCCGGCTCGGCAAGCCGGTCGACTTCGGTTACAAGGCCCAGGTCGTGGACAACACGGACGGCATCGTCGTGGACCACAGCGTCCACGTCGGCAACTCCGGCGACGGCGGGCTGCTCGTCCCCGCGATCCGACGAGTCATCGCCCGCTCGCCAAGACGCCGCGTGCGGTCACCGCCGACCGCGGCTACAGCAGCACCAGCGTCGAAGACGACCTCACCGAGCTGGGCGTAAAGACCGTCGTGATCCCTCGCACCCGTAAGCCGTCCGCCACCCGCCGCGCGCACTGCTCGGCTCGCTGGTCGGCTGCGCCCGTGACGACCGCGGTGATGGTCGTGTCCTCGAGGGCGGTGTTACGTGCATGACTGACTGATCATGGCCGGCGACGGACCGACTGTCGGGCGCCACGCTTGTTGACGCTGGGGCGGTTGGGTGCGTCGAGATGGCTGTCATCGACGGGGAGTGATTGACGGGTTGTTGTCGTGGGCGGCGTGGGGGAGGATGTCGCGGTCCTGAAGATGGGTTGGCCCTCGCGGTGCCGAGCGGGCACCCGAGGGCCGTGGGCTGAACGCGGCAGCCTTGTTGATCCTATTCCGGCTCGCGGTTCGAGTCGACGTGTGGTTGGCGGCGCGGGGGCGGGTGGAGGCGCCGCGGCCGGCGGAGCCGCGCTGGCTCCCTGGCTGCGCGCGAGCGTCATCGACGCTGCCCTGGAAGGCAGGTAGCGCCTCGGGCCCGGCCGGCGGATCCTGGTCAGCGGGTGCCGGCCGCGAGTGCCTCGACGACCCGCTCCTCGACGGCGACGTGGGTCACGCCGCGCTCGGAGAGCAGGACCGCGGCCACACCCTGCCCCTCGCGGAGCAGCGCCAGGAGGACGTGCTCGGGACCGATCCACCGGTGCTTCATCCGCAGCGATTCCCGTAGCGACAGTTCGAGGACCTTCTTCGCCCTGGGTGTGAAAGGGACGTGCCCGGTGACCTTCCCGCGCCGACGGGTGCGGCCCAGCGCCCCCGGGCCGAACGCCTCCTCCGCCTTCCGGCGGACCTCGTCGAGGTCGATGCCGAGTGTCGCCAGGGCCTGAGCGTCCGGCTGCGACGGTCCGATGTGCTCGGCCACTCCTTCCAGGATGTGGTCCCGTTCGACGCCGAGCCCGGTGAGCACCCGCGCCGCGACGCTCGCGCTGTCGCCGAACAGTCCCAGCAGGAGGTGCTCGGTTCCGATGTGGTTGTGACCGAGCAGCCTGGCCTGCTCCTGGGCGCCGACGACGACCTGGCGCGCGGCAGCGGTGAACCGTTCGAACATCAGCAGGACTCCCGTCTGGAGAGGAACCGGCGGTCGGCATACCGCTTGTGCACCGCCTGCTTGCTGACCCCCAGGGCGGCGGCGATCTGCTGCCACGACCACCCCTGCTCCCTGGCGTTCTCCACCTGGAGTTCCTGGAGCTGGTCGACGAGCAGCCGCAGCGAGGCGACGGCCTCGAGCCCGACCGCGGGGTCACGGCTGCTCGCGGCTCGGGCGGCGTTCGTCGTCTCGGTCATGTCGTCAACATACATTGACGCCCTGGGCCTGTCAACCCTGGTTGACTGCCAGCGTTGAGACCGTCCGCGGCATAGTGGGGGCGTGGGTGACAGGGCCGACGTCAAGCGCTACCGGCGGAACCGGCAGGACGAGATCGACAGCGCCGCGGTCTACCGCGCGATGGCCGCGGGCGAGCAGGACGCGCGCCTCGCCGGCGTCTACGAACGGCTCGCCGAGGTCGAGGAGCGCCACGCCGGCTTCTGGGAGGAGCGGCTGGCCGGCGTCGGAGCCCCCGCCGGCCCCCGGCGGCCCAGCTGGCGGTCCCTCGTCCTGGGCGCCGTCGCCCGGCGGTTCGGGCCCGGGGTGGTGCTGCCCACCGTCGCCGGAGGCGAGCAGGAGAACCAGCACGTCTACGACGACCAGGCCGAGACGGCGGGCACGTCGCTGCCCGCCGACGAGCGGTCGCACGCCCGGCTGCTCCGCCAGCTGGTCGGGTCGAGCTCCGCGGGCATGGAAGGCGGCGCGCTCGCCCGGCTCGAGGGGCGCCACCGCGCGGTCGGCGGCAACGCGCTGCGAGCCGCCGTCCTCGGCGCGAACGACGGGCTGGTGTCCAACCTCAGCCTGGTCATGGGTGTCGCCGGCGCGGCGCTGGCCCAGGAGGCGATCCTGGTGACGGGGCTTGCGGGTCTGATCGCCGGCGCCGGATCGATGGCGATGGGCGAGTGGATCTCGGTGCAGAGCTCCCGCGAGCTGTCCGAGCGCCAGCTGCGGGTCGAGGCTGAGGAGATCGCCGCCATCCCCGACGAGGAACGTGAGGAGCTCAGCCTGATCTACCAGGCGAAGGGGCTGCCGGAGGCCAAGGCCCGCGCCATCGCCGCCCGCTTCATGGCCGACGAGGAGACGGCCCTGGACGTCATGGCCCGCGAGGAGCTCGGCATCGACCCCGACACCCTCGGCGGGTCCGCGTGGGAGGCGGCGATCACGTCGTTTCTGCTGTTCGCGCTGGGCGCGATCGTGCCCGTACTGCCGTTCCTGTTCCTGGCGGGCATCCGCGCCGCCGTGACGAGCGTCGCGCTCAGCGCCGTCGCCCTGTACGGCATCGGCGCCGCGATCACGCTGTTCACCGGTCGCCCGGCGTGGCGCTCCGGCGGCCGGCAGGTTCTGTTCGGGCTCGCGGCCGCGGCCTTCACGTATGGCGTGGGGTCGCTGATCGGCGTGGCCGTCACCGGCTGACGCCGGCCTTCGGCGGCTCAGCCGGCTGGGAGGACATCCACGTTGTAGCGCTCGAGGCACGGGCCGAGGTGAGGATCGCCGCTTCCTCCGCCTGTGCCTGCGCGATCAGGAGCCGATCGAACGGATCCCGGTGGTGTCAAGGGAGCGCGGCGACGCCGAGCGCGTGGCTGTGCTCGACCGAAAGCGGCGTCACGCCCGTGCTCCGGATGCGATCAGGGACGTACCGCTGCGGAGGTCCGCGCAACGGGAGCTTGCCCAGCGCGTACTTGATGGCGATCTCCCTCGCGCTCGCTGCGGACAGCAGCACGTCGTTCGTGCCGTCCGCCACCAGAGCACGAGCGTCGCGGCTGAACCGTTCGGGGATGACCAGCATCCACAGCCAGGCGTGGGTGTCCAGCAGGACCCTCATGCCTCGAAGGCGTCCACCAGGTCGTCGGGGAGGGGCTCGTCAAAGTCGTCGGTTACCTCGAACAGCCCCCGATCCCGGCCGAGGCCACGGTCGCGCGTCTGCTCGAACGGCACGAGACGGATAATCGGGAGGCCACTCCTGCAAATGACGATCTCCTCGCCGGCGGCGACTCGCCGCAGCAGGCGGGACAGGTGCCTCTCGGCCTCGTTGGAGTCCCCCCGCGGGAGATCAGCCGGCCCAGCTGCCGGCGCGCGGACTTCGGCAGCCGGATGTCCCCGACGCCTTGGATGGAAAGGGTGCGGGCGTCCAGGTCGACGCTCCACGACGACGGCTCGTCCCAGCAGGCGGTGTCGAACCGGCGGCGGGACCGAAACCGCGGCAACCCCGGCGTCTGCCCGGCAGCGCAACGCCGCAGGAACGCGCCGTAGGCCCCGTCCAGGCGCCGCAACGCGCCCCGCAGCGGCTGCAGACGGCCCGGCCCGTACCGGCAGCGGAGGACCTCGCAGCGACCACCATCACCACCATCATCACCGCAGGGTGTGACAACCACGGTGAGGCCGCCGCACCGACGCCAGCCCAGACGCTCCAACCGCACAGGCTACTTCCAGGCAGGCGCGAACCGGTTGGTCAACGCCCCGCCGCCTCTACAGGTGATCCAGGTCCCCCCAGGCGAACGACCACGGCCGTGCGGCGAGGGCGGCGCTGTCGCCGCCGGGGGCGACGACCAGGAAGCGCAGCGGGTGCGGCTCGAGGCGGCGCGGCAGGCGGCGGAAGCCGGCACGGACGGCGAGCGCGGCCAGCCGGCTGCGCGGGATGGCCGCGAGGGCCAGGCCCGCGGCGTCGTCGGCCGCCGCCGCCAGTCCGCAGACCAGCCCCCTGGCCGCCGCGGCGTCGACCGCGAGCAGCTCCAGGACGAAGCCGAACCGCGCGCCGAACGCCGCCCGGGTCGTGACCGCCGCCACGCCCGTGAGCCGCCCCGCACGGCGCGCCACGACGATGCGGTAGGGCCGCTCGGGCCGGTCGGCGTAGCGCCAGCGCCACCACGCCGCGTCCCGGACGATGCCGTGGCGGACGGCGCCGGCCACGTGCGCCCACAGCGCGTCCAGATCCGGCGGGGGCACGGGCACCGTCTCCACGGGGTCGCCGCGCCCGATCCGGAACACCGCCGCCCGCGCCGCGCGTGCGGCGGGCACCGGAAGGCGGAAACGTTCGGCGAGCCAGCGGTCGTCGAGCGGCAGGACGTAGACCGGCACGCGCGCGACGAGCCGGCCGCCGACGCGTTCCACTGCCGCCGCCGACCGCGGGTTGGGATGCGACAGCAGCGCCGGCATCCCCGCGTCGGCGCAGTCTCCGACCAGGCGCCGGCCGAGCGCCGTGAACAGCCCCCGCCCCCGGTGGCTCTCGGCGGTCGCGATGTCCACGCCCTTGGCCCCCACGACGCGCCGTCCGCCGAGCACGAGCGGCACCGGGACCGCCGCCCAGTGGGCCACGACCTCGCCGCCGTCCTCGGCGACCCACGACCGCACGCGGCCGAAGGGATTGTCCCAGTACTGCCAGCGGGTGAAGTCGGCGCGGGCCTTGGGGTTGGCGTCGAACGCCCCGGCGAGCAGCGCCCGGATGGCGACGTCGTCGCCAGGGTCCGCGCGTCGAAGGGTCACGTCCATGGCGGCGCATCGTGACACGGTGCGGTCCGCCCAA
>JACCXR010000217.1 GCA_013696915.1 Euzebyaceae bacterium | reverse complement strand
GCGCTCGCCGGGATTCTCCGCGATCAGAGTGGGATCAGCCGAACGTTCGGGTCGAGCAGTCTGAGGTCGTCAGGATCCGATGTGACCACGTGCTCGTCGCGCCGTCGGGCACAGATGACCACATGGGCATCCGTGATGTCGGATGTGCCGCTCGCCGCCAGCAGTCGACCGACGTCCGTTGCGTCCAAGCGGTCGAGTGCGACGACGTCGGTGGTCGGCTGGCGGATGAGCCGGGCCAGGCGCACCTGACGTTCCGGTCGACGGACTGCTTGCGCGAGCGCGGTCGCTGGGACGGTGACGCGAGCACTCGTCTGCGCCGCCCGCGCCAGCAAGACCACGACCCGGCGTTCGTCGCGGTCAAGCGCGATCAGGCCGCCGGCGTCGAGGGTGACGCCGCGCATCAGGCTGCGCGCCGCTTCGGTTGCGTGCTGACGCCGAGCACCTCATCGGCCCAGGCGCGCTCGTCGTCGGACAGCGGACCGCCGGTCGCTTCGAGGGCCTCGGCAAGCAGCGCGCCCCAACCGGCGACGTCATCGAGGGCGACCCCGACGGCATGCTTCACGAAACCCGACACGCTGGGCGCCTTGCCTGCTTCGACGAGGGCTCGGACCCGGTCCAACTGGCGCTCGTCGAGCGTGATCGTGACCTTCTTCGCCGCCATACCGTTCACCATACTCTGATCAGCAGTCCATGGCGGTCGCTGCGCGACCGCCTCCACCGAGGTCATGAGAATCGCCTCGGACCAGCCTCGGCGATTCACGGCTCAGGCAACGCAGGAGCGTCCCTGATCGCCGGCTCCGCCCCGCCACCCACGGCGACCCGACCCTGCGACCCGCTTCAGGTGAACAGGGCGAACAGGCCCGCGGCAACCAGCGCACCTGCCCAGAGCAGGTCGAGGTTCACCCAGGCACGGCGCAGGATCGCCACGCCGGCGTGGTCGTAGACCGCCACGGCGACGAGGGCCATCATCGCGAGCATCGCGACGGTGTGCACCGCGGCCGCCGCGAGCAGGCCGCCGGTGGCGTCGGTCAGTCCCGCGGCGGCGAGCCCGGTCACCGGATGCTGAAATTCGGTGGCCTGGCTGCGCAGGACGATCGGGAAGAGCATGAGCCCCGCGCCGTGGGCGCTGGCCATCACGAACGACCAGAGCGCCAGCTCCCTGGCGTTCACGCGCATGCCCACCCAGCGGGGATGGCGGCGCCGCACGAGCCGCCACGACCCGAAGCCGACCAGCAGGACCGCGCTGACGATCGCGAGGGCGCGCGGGGGCACGGCGGTCCGCACGAGTTGCAGTGCGGCCAGCGCCGCGAGGACCGCGACCGCGTGGCCGGCGGCGATCGGCGGCAGCGCCTGCAGGACCGCCCCTCGGCGGCGTTCCTGCAGGCCGAGCGCGACCGCGAAGAGCCAGCCCATGCCGGGGTTGAGGCCGTGGAAGGCGCCCAGCCCGGCAAGGGTGACCCATGCGGTCGCCCCGCCGTTCACGGGTAGCAGTAGGAGTCCGACGAGGCGTCCCCGCCCTCCAGCCGGATCTGGTGCGCCCGCCGGCCCTCGGCCGAGAAGTCGACGAAGAAGTCCCGGTCCAGGGAGATGCCGCCGTCGTCGTCGACGTCGACCTTCACCATCCAGCTGGCGATGCCGTCGGGGTAGAACTGGTCGTCCCACGCCGCGTACAGCGAGTTCGTGAAGTAGACCCGCCGACCGTCGCGGCTCGCCTCCACCATCTGCGGGCCGCCGTTCAGCGGGCGGTCGGGCGCCGACGGGTGCGGCGTCCGATCGACGATCCCACCGATCCGCACGCTGCCGGTCTGCCGGGGGTTGAGCGGATCGGACACGTCGTAGCGCGCAGTTCGCCCGTGCCCCAGCAGGACACGAGCAGCAGCCGGTCGTCGAGGGTGAGCACATGGTCGGTGACCAGGGGCGGCACGGCCCCGAAGGGCTGCAGGGCCGGCGGCAGCTGCCCGGTCTCGGCCGGCTCTGGCGGGATGCTCGCCACCTTCTCCACTGCCCACCGCCCGTTCGGCCTGCTCCACGTCCACACCGACGAGGACAGGTCCTCCACGCTCACCGTGACGTTGACGAACCCGTGGGTCTTCGTCGGGTCGTGGGCGGGCCGCAGCTCCAGCGCCAGCTGGTGGGCGTCCCCGAGGTCGAGCACCTGCTGGTGCCGGCGCCGGCGCAGATCCCAGATGTGCAGGCGATGCCCGTACTGGCGGCTGGTCAGCAGCTGGGGATCGAGGCCGTTCTCGATCATGTTCGGCGTGCCCCACTCGCTGGACACGAGCGTGTCGTGGCCGAGGTGCCACCAGAAGTCGTAGTGCAGATACTGCGGTCCGCGGTCGACCTCCCAGCGGCCGAGCGGCTCGAAGGTCTCGTGATCGAGGATGAACACCCCGCCCGGGCCGTCGCCGTCGGGCGCGCCGAGCGCGCTGACGTAGATCCCGTCGGGCCCGCAGTGCACGGTGTGCGGGCGGCTGTAGCCGGTCCGCTTGGCGATCACCTCCGGCTCGATCGTCTTGGCGATCGTCGGGCGGCGCGGGTCGTCCTTCGTGTCGATGATGTACATCCGCGACGAGCGCAGTCCCGGCACGACCAGGTAGCGGCGTTCCAGGTGCGGGTGCGGGGCGTACGGGCAGAGCGCGGCGCTGCAGACGTTCCAGCCGAAGTGGTGGAGCTCGTCGCCGGCGACGGGCATCTCCAGCGAGTCCACCACCTGACCGTACGTGCCGGAACCCGGGTCGAGGTCGACCGTGGCGAGCGCGTCGGGGCGGGGGTCGTCGCCGACGCTGAGGGTGGCGACGTAGGCCAGCTCCTCGCGGGGGCCCTCCATCGCCATCCGCGGCGAGGGGTAGAACGTCGGGTCGGGGCGCATCAGGACCATGGGTGACTCCTCCTGGCGGTCGGATGCTCGGCCCGGCTGGCGCGGGGCCGGCCTGTTTGGTTGCGGGGGGTGGGCGTCGAGCGCGTGACGGCGGCGCCCATGGAACCCCCGCGGAGGCCTGTCCTGTCAAGGGGTTTGCCCCGTATCCCCGGCGATGCCGCCTCGCCGGGTGCGCGGCCGCCATCGCTGTCACCATCTCCCACGACAAGCTCGGGCGGCCCGCCCTGATCCGGGGTCTGCGTATTCCGGTCAGCGCGGTCCTCGGCAGCTCGGCGCGGGACGCACCGTCGACGAGGTTCTCGCGGACTTCCCCGACCTCGAGCGCGAGGACGTCTTCGCCGCGCTGCGCTACGCCGCCGCCGCGGTGCAGGAGCGCGCGCTTCCCCTCGCCGCAGGTCGGTGAGGCTTCTGCTCGATGCGAACCTGTCTCCGCGGGTCGCGAGCATCCGGAGAACGCCCAGGGGCCCATGGATCATGGGCCATCCGGCCAGCCTCACGGCCGGCAGTCGGGCCGATTGGCTCCAGCCTGTTCGGCGTCTTCTCGGTAGGATCCCGGCGCCACCGCACCCCGTCGCGGCGTGGCGGGCGGACGGGTGGCCGGGGTGGCGCGCGAGCTCCCGAACGGAGTGCGGATGGGACACGGGGACGGGCAGGTCAACGGCGGCGGTCACGACGACGGCCACCGCGAGTTCGTCGAGACCTGGCGGGACACGGCCTACGGATGCTTCAGCTCGGGGCACAAGTTCTGCCGCAACGTGTGCCCGGTCATGCAGGTCACGCGCAACGAGAACCACTCGCCGACGGCCTTCCACGCCAACGTCGTCGCGATGGAGCGGGGCCACCTGACGGTCGCCGACGTCGCCGAGGACTACGTCCACTGCACGCAGTGCGGGGCGTGCGAGCTGCGGTGCCCGAACACGCTCATGGCCGGGGACTTCTACCGCGCCCGCACCCGCACGGTCGACGTCGTGAAGGCGATGCGCGCGTTCGCCGTGTCCCAGGGCGTCGAGCAGCCGAACTGGTCGCGGTGGGTGGAGGCGACCGTCGACGCGAAGAACGAACCGGTCCTCGACGTGCCCGTGTCGCAGGCGAACGTCCGCGACTGGGCCGAGGACCTCGGCATCCCCACCGGCGGGTCGACGCTGCTGTTCGTCGACTGCGAGGCGGCGTTCTACCGCACGTCGCTGCCGCGGTCCGTCGCGCAGGTGCTCCGGACCGGCGGCGTCGAGTTCGGGCTCATGGCCGAGCAGTGGTGCTGCGGCGGCCCCGCCCTGGAGATGGGCTACCCCGAGGCGGCCCGCACCCTCGCCGAGCACAACGTCGCCGACTGGCGCGGCTGCGGCGCCGAGCGGATCATCACACTGGATCCGCACGACTACATCAGCTTCACCGAGGACTACCCGCGCTGGTTCGGCGACGACTACGACTTCGAGATCGTGCACGTCACCGAACTCGTCGCCGAGCTCGTCCGCGACGGGAAGCTGACCTTCACGGTGCCGATCGAACGGGTCGCGACCTACCACGACCCGTGCCGGCTCAACAAGCGCAAGGGCATCCACGCCTCGCCGCGCGAGATCCTGCGGGCGATCCCGGGCCTTGAGTTCCGCGACGTCGACCACGTCACGCAGTGGTCCTACTGCTCCGGTGCAGGGGGCGGCCTCATGGTCGAGAAGCCCGAGATCACCGCGGCGATCAGCGCGCAGCGCCTCGAGCACGCGGCGAGGCTCGACGTCGACCTGCTCGTCAGCGCCTGCGTCTGGTCCGAACGGCCGCTGACCACGGCGGGCCTCGAGCAGGACCCGCAGATCGAGGTCCGCGACCTCATGGAGCTCGTCGCCGAGAGCCTCGGCCTCCACACCGCCGGCGTGCGGCGCGAGGCGGCGCAGCAGTGAGCGCCCCGCCGATCTCCGACGCCCTCTACGACGAGCTCGTCGGCATCCTCGGCGCCGAGAACGTCCTCGTCGACAAGCCCGCGCGCTACAACCGGACGCGGGTGCCGGCGCCGTTCCCGGTGCACCGGTGGGACGACCACGTGCCCGACGTCGTGGTGCTCCCCACCACCACCGACGAGGTCGTCGAGGTCGTCAAGCTCGCGAACCGGAACCGCACGCCGATCGTCCCGCGTGCGGCGGGCACCGGGCTGGCGGACGGCGCCGTGCCCCTGCGCCACGGGATCCTGCTCGACGTCAAGCGGATGAACCGCATCCGCGACATCGACATGACCGACCGGACCGTGACCGTGCAGCCCGGCGTCAACATGCTGAAGCTGAACGAGGTCCTCCAGCCGTACGGCGTCTTCTATCCCGACAACCCCGCGTCGTACCCCTGCTCGATGGTCGGCGGGCGGATCGGCACGAGCGGCTGGTCGCTGATCGGCGCGCGCTACGGGCACACGAAGGACCTCGTGATCTCCTTGGAGGTGGTCCTGCCGACCGGCAAGGTCATCAGGGTCGGCGGGGGCGCCGGCGGCAAGGTCCGCAAGTCCTCCACGGCCCTGACCCTGAAGGAGCTGTTCTTCGGCCACCAGGGCACGCTCGGCATCGCGACCGAGGCGGTCCTCGAGCTCGTGCCCCGCCCGGAGGCGGAGTTCGCCGCGTTCTTCTCCTATTCCGACTACGACACGGCCTACCGCAGCTGCGGGGCGCTGTCGAAGTCGGGGCTCGCGACCCTCGCCGGGGTCGTCCTGTTCGACGAGTGGAAGCTCGACTACCTGCGCCGCGACGACGAGGCCTACATCGAGCAGCCCTCCGACGTGCGCTGCGTCAACGCGGTCGCGCTCTACGGCACCGACGCGGAGGTCGTCCCGGCCGCCCGGCGCGTCATGGAGATCGGCCACGACACCGGCGGGCGCTACCTCGGCGACGAGGTGTCGCAGGGGGACTGGGCCGCCCGCCACGACCGCTACGCGATCCCGCTGCACGGCCGCCTGCGCTCCAGCGGCCAGGTGGTCCCGATGTCGTGGCACTGCGAGGACGCGGCGTTGAACTACAGCGTCCTGCCGCAGGTGCGCGAGGAGTGGCACGCGATCGCCGACCGGTACATCGAGGGGTACGGGATCTTCGACGACTGGGGCATGTTCGCCTACACGAACGGGTCGCACGCGCCGTGGGGCGACTACCTCGTCGAGATCGACATCGGCATCTGGGAGCAGAAGCTCGACGACGAGAACTGGGCGGCATGGACGCGGTGCAAGACCGAGATCGCCGCGGTGGCGCTGAAGCACGGGGGCTCGATCACCGCCTGCCACGGCGCCACCCGCGCCGGCGAGGTCGACCTCGTGCCGTCCGAGCTCGGCGGCGCGTTCGACGTCATGAAGGACATCAAGCGGCTGCTCGACCCGAACAACGTCATGAACCCCGGCAAGTACCTGTTCGACCAGGCCTACGAGTAAGGAGGTCCGGCCATGTTCGGTTTCCGGCTCGCCGCTCAGCGGCCGCCCGCCGCGCGGCGGATCAAAGACGACGTGATCATGCGCTTCGACGACGTCTACGAGGTCGACCCCGACCTGATGCAGACCTATCCCCAGCAGGACATCCCGGCGTGGGACACCGCCAGGATCGTGGACAGCCGCTGGGACCACCTCGCGTGGATGCACCAGCACTTCGCCGACCGCGTGGTGTCGGCCGGCGAACTCGGCCTGCCGCCCGAGTACCTCGGCGACGACGCCGGCGTGATGCCGCCCACCTGAAGACGAGCAAAGGAGCACCCCATGGTGAGGTTCAGCTACGTGCAGCTTCCGGACTACCCGCTGACGGACTGCATCGACATGATCCGCACGGCCGACGAGCTCGGGTTCTACGCGGCGTACAGCGTCGACGAGACCTGGCACAAGGACATGTGGCTGCTCTTCGCCGCGGCCGCCGACAAGACCACGAACATCCGCATGGGGCCGAACGTCACCCACGTCATCCTGCGCGAGCCGACCCTGATCGCCCAGATGCTCGCGACGCTCGACGAGCTGACGAACGGCCGCGCCGAGGCGGTCGTCAGCTTCGGCAACCTCGGCCTGCTGCAGCAGTACCACATCGACTGGACGGACGAGAAGCCGCTGTCGCGGGTCCGCGAGGCGCTGCAGGTGATGCGGACGTTCCTCGACGAGGGCGCGATCACCTTCGAGGGCGAGTTCTTCAACTACACCGGCCTGTTCACCTTCGCCCGTCCGGTGCAGGACCGCGTGCCGCTGAAGCTGGGCGGCATGGGCGGGCCCAGGTCGTTCGAGATGGCGGGGGAGATCGCCGACGGGCTGCACCACGCCCTGGGCTACTCCCGCGAGAACTACGACTACGTCGCGGAGCACTTCCGCGCCGGCGCCGAAAAGGCCGGCCGCGACCCCGACGAACTCGACCTCGGCGCCTGGCTGTGCTGGTCGTGCGCCGAGGACGGCGAGGCCGCCAAGCGCGCGGCCCGAATCATGGTGGCCTTCTACATCTCCTCGATGCCCGAGAACCAGCTGCAGCGCCACGGCCTCACCCGTGAGGGGATGCAGCCGATCCTCGACGCGCTCGGCCAGGGGCAGATCGACAAGGCGATCGAGCTCACGTCCCCCGAGATCGCCCAGACGCTGTCCGTCGCCGGGACCCCCGAGGAGTGCGTCGAGCAGCTGAAGCGCGACATCCTCCCAACCGGCGTCAACCACGTCATCGCCGCGATCACCGACGCGCAGCTCGTCAAGACCTTCTCCGGCAAGGAGATCGACGGGGTGCCCAGCGTCCAGGACCAGCTGCGCCTCATCGCCGATCGGGTCATGCCGGCGCTGGCTTGACCGGCCGTTTCGCCAGCACGTGCTCCCACCGCCGTCAACCCGGTGCGGAGGTGGCATGGATTTCGGCCGTCCGGGCAGTCCCAACCCCGACCACCGCGCGTCACTCAGGCGCCGGGACGGACGAGGCCGACCTCGTAGGCGAGGACGACGGCCTGGACGCGGCCGCGGACGCCGAGCTTGAAGAGGATGCGCTTGACGTGCGTCTTGACGGTGGCCTCGCTGACGTAGAGCCGCTCGGCCAGCTCGGCGTTGTGCTCCCAGCGCGGCTGTTGGCAGGCGACGGTCCGGCTAAGGTATGAGCATGGCCACGATGACGCGGCGCTTGCAGGTCCTTCTCGACGAGGAGCGGTACCGGCGTCTCGAGCAGGCCGCGCGCCGCCGCCGATCGTCGGTCGCGACGCTGGTCCGGGACGCGCTCGACCGGACGTACGGGCTGCAGGGCCCGGACGCGACCGAGGCGGCGGATCGCTTCCTTGCACGGCTGCCGCTCGACGTCGGTGACTGGACGGAGGCAAAGCGGGACATCGCAGGGGCCTATGAGCGTGCCCCCGACGCCCAGTGAGGCGCTGCTTCGTCGACACCAACGTCTTCCTGTACGCGCGGCGGCGAGCACCCGTACCGCGAGCCCTGCCGGACGGTGCTGCGCGCAGCGCGCGACGGGCGCATCGCGCTGGACGCCAGCGTCGAGGTGGTGCAGGAGTTCGCCCACGTTCCTGCGCCGTGGGCTGCGTCGGGAAGACACGATCGAGGAGGCGACCGAGGTCCGCGCTCAGTGTCAGATGCACGACTTCGACACGGGGGTGCTCTCGGAGACACTCAGACTGCTGCGTCGCCACCCCGACCTCGACGTCCGGGACGCTGTTCACGCGGCAACGGTGCTGCGGGCCGACGTCAATGAGATCATCAGCGTCGATGTCGCCTTCGATGCCGTGGACGGCGTTCGCCGTCTCGATCCGATCGGGCTGGCCGATCATCTGACGACCGAGCCCGACGGGTAAGCAGGCGCGGGAGACACGCCGTCGACCCTTGGCGCCGGCGGCAGCTGCGGGAACCGCTCCCCACCCGCCGGCACGGATGGGACTACGCGTGCTCGTCCAGGATCGCCTCGAGGCGGTCGAGGTCCTCGGGTGTCTCCTTCAAGGCGAGCAGCGGGGCCAGCTCGGCACGGATCTGTACGCGGTCGAGCAGGGGTCCCTGCCGCATGGCGATCCCGGTCAGGTCGACCCAGTCCTGGGGCCTGCCCGCGAACGCCTTCATCACGGCCAGGTCCTCCGCGCTGCACGTGCGCAGGACGGCGCCGCCCGGATAGGGGTGGTCGGTGGCCCGGGCGACCGCACGCTGTTCGAACGGCACGGCGCCCAGCGCAGCGTCGACAGGGACCCCGTTCGAGGCTCGGGCGAGCACCACCCGAGCGCGGACCGCGAAGGCGCGGGCATCGTCGCGGCGCGCTCCCAGACGGGCGAGGAGAAGATCGGTGACGCGCTCCTCGTCACCGAACTCGCAGAGGACCGTCACGTCCACGTCGCGGGTCAGCCGAGGCTCACCCCAGCGCTGCACCGCGAGCCCACCGATCACACAGCACCGCAGGTTCGACGCCGCGCAGACCCCGAGGACCTCGACCGCGGCCGCGAGGATGCGGTTCACCGGCGGCGCAGCGGCGCCAGCAGCCGCTGCTGCTCGACCAG
>JACCXR010000533.1 GCA_013696915.1 Euzebyaceae bacterium | reverse complement strand
ACTCGGGCTCGACGTTGCGCGCGATCGAGACGATCGTGATGTCCTGCGCGCGGGCGTCCTCGTACGCCGGCACGGCGGCGACCGAGTCGATCGGCGAGATCAGGATTCCGTCGACCCCCTGGGAGATCAGGTCCTGCACGTCGTTGAGCTGGGCCTCGACATCCTCGTCGGCGTCGGTGAAGACCACCTCGACGCCGACCTCGGCGGCTTGGTCCCGGATGCCCTCGGCCATCGCGACGTACAGCGGGATGGTGGGCGACGCGAGGCTCACGCCGATCAGCCGGTCCTCCCCGCCGGCGTTGGGGGTGCCCCCGTCCGCGGCGGTCGTCTCCTCGGCCGCGGTCGTCTCGCCGTCCGCGGTGGTCTCGCCGGCCGCGGTGGTCTCCTCGGCCGCGGTGTCTGGGCCGGTCGCGGCGGTGTCGCCGCCCGTCTCGCCGCCGCAGGCGACGGCGCCGAGCACCAGCACCCACAGCAGCGCCGCCAGCTTCAGGTACCGCATCTTCGCCATGTCTGTCTCCTTCGTGGATGGACGGGGGACCGGGCTCAGCGACCGCCGCGCGCGCTGCGGCTGCGGAGGACCTCTGAGGACGCCGCGACGATGAACACCGCGCCGATGATCATCTCTTGGAACGGCGTGGACACGTTCAGCAGGTTGAGGCCGTTGCCGATGATCGCGATCAGCGCGACGCCGAGCATCGTGCGCCAGACCGCGCCGCGGCCGCCGTACAGCGAGCTGCCGCCGAGCACGACGGCCGCGACGGCGAAGAGCTCGAGCAGCTGACCGGCGTTCGGCTGACCCGACCGCAGGCGGGCCGTGAGTGCCATGCCGGCGATCGCGGCGAACATCCCGGAGATCACGAACGCGAGCACCGTGTCGCGGTTCACGCGGATGCCGGACAGGCGGGCCGCCTCGCGGCTGCCGCCGATCGCGAAGATCCGCAGGCCGAACGGCGAGACGTGCAGCACGAACGTCGCGACCGCGAAACAGGCGAGCATCAGCCAGACGAGCCACGGGACGCCGAGGGCGCTGCCGAGCCCGAAGTCGCGGATGCCCTCCGGCAGCCCAGCGACCGGCCGCGCGCCGGTGATCGCGAGCGCGAACCCGCGGCCGATGACCAGCGTGCCGAGCGTGACGATGAACGGGTTGATCGACAGCCCCGTGACGAGCAGGCCGTTGACGGCGCCGAAGACCGCGCCGCTCGCCAGCCCGGCCGCGACGCCCGCCCAGACGCTGCCGGTGGCGGCCATGACCAGCGCCGAGATGGACCCGTGGACGGCGACCTGCGCGCCGACGGACAGGTCGAACGCGCCGCCGATCATGACGACGGTGACCCCGAACGACACGATCGCCAGCGTCGCCATCTGCGTCATCACGTTCAACAGGTTGTTCGACGTGAAGAAGACGTCGGTCAGCAGGGACAGCGCGGCGACGAGCACGAGCACGGTGACGGGGACGAAGAGGTCCTGGGCGCCGACGGCACCGAGCCGCCCGCGGCGCCGGCCGGGCCGCGGCCCGGAATCCTCGACGGCCGCGCCGCCGGCGCGCAGCTGGTCGGTCATCCCGCCTCCCGCCTATCGCCGAGGATGCCGGCGGACAGCCGCAGCAGGTCCGATTCCGTCGCGCCGGCGGGCACGACCCTCACCAGACGCCCGTCGTGGAACACCCCGACCCGGTCGGCGAGGCCGAGGATGTCCGCGTGTTCCGAGGACACCATCAGGATCCCGCCGCCCGCCGCCGCGAAGTCGCGCAGCTGCTCGTGGATGTCCGCCTTCGCGCCGACGTCGAGCCCGTGGGTGGGCTCCTCCATGACGAGCACCGTGCTGCCGCTCGCGAGCCACCTGGCGAGCAGGACCTTCTGCTGATTGCCCCCGGAGAGTTTGCCCGCGGGCATGGTCGGCACCGGCGGCCTGATCGCGAGGAGCTCGATGTAGCGCTCCGCGAGACGCCGCATCGCTCGGCGCGAGACCGTCCCGCGGCGGGTCACGTCGCGCAGGGCGCCCAGGGCGATGTTCCGCTCGATCGACAGCTCGGGGACGATCGCCTCGTGCTTGCGGTCCTCTGGCACGAACCCGACGCCGGCGCCGACGGCGGACGGGCGGCTGCCCGGCCGGAGCGCCACCCCGTCGACGGTCACGCGGCCCGCGCGCCGGCCGGCCGCCCCGCTGACGCAGCGTGCGAACGCTGTCGCGCCGCTGCCGGCGAGCCCGGTCAACGCCACGATCTCACCGCCCCCGACATCCAGGTCGACGGGGCCCGAGAAGCCGGCGCCATCGACGCCCGCGGCCGCGAGCCTGCGCTCCCCCACAGCCCGCCCGGGGGCGCCGGAGGCGTCGAGACGCCGGCCCGCGATCAGGTCTGACAGGTCGTGAAGGGTGACGTCGCGGGTGTGCTCCCGGGCGATGACCGCCCCGTCCCGCAGGACGGTGACCCGGGACGACAGCCGCTTGACCTCAGCCAGGCGGTGGGACACGAACAGGACCGCCACGCCGGCCCCGCACAGGCGGTCGAGCACGCCGAAGAGCCGCTCGGCCTCGCCGGGCTCGAGGGCCGCGGTCGGCTCGTCGAGGACGAGCACCCGGGCGTCGCCCGCGATGGCGCGCGCGACCTCGATGAACTTGCGTTCCGCCGGCGACACCGTGCGCAGTGGGACCCGGGGATCGAGGCGGACGCCGAGGCCCGCGAGGAGCTCCGCGGTCCTCGCCACGGCGCCCCGACGGTCACGGCGGCGAAATGGGCCCCACCCGATGGCCGGCGCCTGCGCCACCAGGACGTTGTCGGCGACGGAGAGGTCGGCGAACACGTGGCTGTCCTGGTGGACCACCGCGATGCCGGCGGCGCGCGCGTCCGCCGGCGAGGCGAAGGCGACGGGGCGCCCGTCGAGGACGATCCTGCCGGTGCCGGGGGCGGCGGCACCGGTGACGATCTTCACGAGCGTCGACTTGCCGGCGCCGTTCTGGCCGAGGAGCGCGTGGACCTCGCCGCCGTGGAGGTCGAGGTCGACGGAGGCCAGCGCGCGGACGGCCTCGTAGGACTTCTCCACGCCCCGCAGCTGCAGCGTGGGAGGGCGATCGCCCCGCGGGTCGGCGGCCTGCACGGGCGTCAGTCCTCGACCCGAACGAGGAGAGCCATGCCGGTGTCGCCCGCGGCGCAGCCCGCGAACAGCCCGACGCCGCCGCCGCGCAGTCGCAGGGTCGCGATCAGCTCGGCGAGGAGGCGCGCGCCGGTCGGTGCCTGGGGGTGCCCGTACACGAGGCTCGACCCGTAGAGGTTCATGTCCTCCACGGCGATGCCGGTGCAGCGCGAGAACCAGATGTCGTTCACGGCGAACGGGTTGTGGGTCGTCACGGCGTCGACGTCGCCGAAGCTCAACCCGGCGTCGCGCAGCGCCGCCTGCGAGGCGGGGACGGGGGCCCTGGGCATCCGCGCCCGCTCGACCCTGGCGACCCCCGACGCGAGCAGCCGCACGATGCCATCGCCGGCGCCGAGCGCGCGTGCCCGGCGCTCGCCGGTGACGAGCGCTCCGGCCGCCCCGTCGGCGGGGTGCGTCTGGCTGCCGTAGGTCACGACCCCGTCCGGCTCGAGCGGCGCGAGCTCGGTCAGCGCGTCGAGCGTGGTCGGACGGACGCCGACGTCGGCGTCGACGACCGTCGTCGCGCCCCTTCGGCCGGGCAGCTCCACGGGGACCATGTACCGCCGCTGGAATGCCCGGTCGTCGGCGAGCGCCTGCTCGTACTGCGCGTAGCGCAGCGCGGTGACGTCGTCGATCTCCCCGCGACCGATCCCGGCCTCGGCCGCGACCGCCTCGGCGGTGCGGACCATCGGCTCGCCGGCCCAGGGGTCGCGGCGGAAGTTCTCCGTCACCCAGTCCTCGTGGCGGGCGGTGCCGCCCTGCGCCGACGGCGCCGGGTAGACGATGTGGGGGCCGTTGCTCGTGCGGTCGGACAGGGCCACGAGCGTCAGCTGGTCCGGGTCGGCGTCCACGCCGAGGGCGGCGGCGGTGACGGCGGCGGCCGAGGTCGCACACGCCTGGGCGATCATCGGGCCGGTGACGCCCGGCGCGCCGATCCTGCCGGCGAGGGTCGGCGCGCCGTAGAAGGCGCCCTCCTGCGGGATCGTCCAGCCGAGGATCACCTGCGTGAGATCGGCGGGGTCGACGCCGCGGTCGGCGAGCGCGCGGGTGGTGACCGCCGCCGCGAGGTCGAGGCTGGACGTCTCGGCGAGCGGGCCCTGCCAGCGCGCGAAGGGCGACGACCACGCGCCGTCGAGGGGGATGCAGGCTCGCTCGAACTTCACCGCGGCTTCCCTCCTCCCATGCCGAGCAGCGCGGCGGCCTTCTTGCCGTCCGGGTGGACCTCGCCGGGCCCGTAGCCCTCCGGCAGGGTGCGGCCGCGCAGCGACGCGCGCAGCTCGTCGGTGGCGGCCTCGTCGATCCGGTAGTCGTGCACGTCGGGGTCGACGGCCTCGACGACGACGCCGTAGACCTCGCGGGCCTTGCCGATCGACAGGTAGCCGTCGATGACCTCCTCTCGGACGGCCGCGGGCTCGCGGTCGAGCGGCTCGCCGAAGCCGCCTCCGCCGTTGGAGACGAAGTCGATGACGTCGCCGGACCGCAGCGGGACGTTGGTCGCGAACATCCCGAGGTCGTTCTCGTCCTCGGTGCCGATGTTCAGCACCAGGCGGTTGGGCCCGCCGTTGGTCCCCCCGGCTACGCCGGGAGGCGTGACCTCGCCGCGGTCGCCGTGGATGGAATTGACCGCGTCGCCGGTGAGCCGCCAGCGGCGATGCGAGCCGTAGCCGCCGCGGTAGCGGCCCTCGCCGGCGGAGTCGGGCTCCACCTCGAAGCGCTCGTAGAGGAACGGGTACCAGCGCTCGTGCACCTCGATGGGCTGGTTCTGGGCGCCGGCGCCGTAGAGGAACATCGCGAAGCTCGGCCCGTCCGCGTAGCTGCGGGCGCCCTGCCCGCCCTCGGACCACGTGTAGGACACGTACCGCTGCCCGGTCCTCGGGTGCATGCCGCCGATGCAGCAGTTCTGCAGGTTCACCGTCCCGCCGAAGACCATCTCGGGCCGGCCGGCCGCGGCGAACACCTGTCCCCACGAGCCCATCATCGCGGTGTCGCACTTCTCGTAGCCGGACGCGCAGTAGCCGGCGACCGGGGTCGGGTGCAGCACGTGCGTCGCGGAGCCGGGGCGGGTGCGGATGTCGAGCGTCCGGATGATGCCGTGGTTCAGCGGGACGAGGTGCGGGAAGCAGTGCAGCGTCCCGTCGTAGGTGGCGCTGGACAGGGCGGGCAGCGTGAGCCCCGCAGGCCCGACGGGCGCGTCGTCGGAGTCGGTCCAGTCCACGGTGACGGTGTCGTCCGCGATCGTCAGCTTGCACGTGAACTTCACCCGCGGGTGGTCCGGCCGGCCGATGTCGTGGTCGCAGAAGTCCGAGTACGTGTACTCGCCGTCGGGCAGCTCCGCGAGCTCGGCGCGGAAGAGCTGCTCGGCGTAGTCCATGATCGCCTCGAAGCCCTGCGTCACGGTGTCCTTGCCGTAGCGGTCGATGTACTCGCGCAGCCGGCGCTCCAGCAGCCTGGTCGCCTGGTACTGGGCGGCCGCGTCGCCCATGCGCTCGTGGGGCACGCGGACGTTCATCTTGATCATCTGGAACGTCGAGCGGACCTGCTCGTCGTTCTGGTACAGCCGCATCGGCGGGATGACGATGCCCTCGGCCCACGCCTCGGTGGCCCCGGGGTTGAAGGTTCCGGGGATGGGCCCGCCCATGTCGGACCAGTGGGCGCAGGCGACGGCCCACGCGAACAGCTCGCCGTCGACGAACACCGGGCGCAGGATGCGGACGTCCTGGTTGTGCGTGCCGGCGCGGTATGGGTCGTTGACGATGAAGACGTCGCCGGGCGAGAAGTCGTCGTCGAAGTCCTCGCGGATCGCCCGGACGGAGAACTCGAACGTGCCCATGTGCGGCGTGATGTCGACGGTGCCGTGGCTGACGAGGTGCCCGTCGGCCGTGAGCACGCCCACGGAGTAGTCGCGGCCCTGGGTGATGACCGGGCCCCACGCGACGCGTTCCACCAGGGCGGAGCCCTGGGAGCACATCGCCCGCAGGCCGTTGCGCAGGACGGTGAAGGTGATCGGGTCCATCGATTCCAGTGCGGAGGTCATCGCTTCGTCGCTCCTTCGCGGGGGTCAGTCACGGCGCATCGCGCGGACGTCGAGGATCAGGTTCCCGTAATCGTCGACCCGCGCGGTCGCGCCCGGCGGGACGACGGTCGTCGAGTCGCCCTGCTCGACGATGGCCGGGCCCGTGAAGGCCGCGCCGGCGTGGAGGGTCTCGCGGTCGTAGAGGTCGGTGGCGACCCACCCGCCGGCCTCGGAGAAGAAGGCCTGGCGGGTCCCGGTCAGGGCGTCCGCGGCCTCCCCCCGCGCAGGATCCCGCTGGAGGTCGCCGACCGGCGCGGGGCCGTGGGCGGTGAGCCGGGCGTTCACGAACTCGACGCTGGTGAACTCCAGCGGGACGGAGTAGCCGAACTCGCGCTCGTGTCGGGCGAGGAACTCCCCCACGAGGTCGTCGAGGGTCTCGTCGGTGATCGGCCCGTCCGGCACGGCGACGTTGAGGTAGGTCGTCTGCGGGTAGTACTTCAGGTCAATCGTGCGCTCGAGCCGCACCTCGCCCGCGGCGATGCCCTCACCCTCCAGCGACTGCCGCGCGAGCGTCTCAAGTTCGCCGTAGGCCTTCTCGAGGATCGTCGGCGTCATGTTCACGTGCTTGGTGAGCAGCGGTCGCTGGTAGTCGTCGCGGATCTCGACGCGCAGCTGGCCGAACGCGCTCGCCAGCCCGGGGTTGCGCGGCACGATCACCGACGGGATCGACAGCTCGCTCGCGCAGTACGCGGCGTGCAGCGGCCCCGCGCCCCCGAAGGCGACGAAGGCGTAGTCGCGCGGGTCGTAGCCGCGCTCGACGCTGATGAGCCGGGCGGCGTCGACCATGTTCGCGTTCGACACCCGCAGGATGCCCTCGGCCGCCTCCTCCAGGCCCATGCCGAGCGGCTCGGCGACCTTGGAGCGCACGGCCTCCTCGGCGAGCGCGGGGTCGATCGACAGCTCGCCGCCCAGGAAGGTGGCGGGGTTGAGCCGGCCGAGGACGAGGTTCGCGTCGGTGTTGGTCGGCTCCGTCCCGCCGGTCGCGTACGCGGCCGGACCCGGGGTGGCGCCGGCGCTCTGCGGTCCCGACCGCAGCGTCCCGGCGCGGTCGATCCAGGCGATCGTGCCGCCGCCGGCGCCGATGGCGTGGACGTCCACCGCGGGGAACTGCACGGGGATCTTGTGCTCGATCTTCCAGCCGGTCTCCTGGTTGGGTTGACCGGCGGAGATGAGCGCGAGGTCGCAGGAGGTGCCGCCCATGTCGAAGCTGATGAGGTTGTCGAAGCCCGCGAGCCCGCCGATGTAGGCGGCGCCCACGGCGGCGCCGGCCGGCCCGGACATGCACGTGCGCGCCGGCAGGCGGCGCGCGGCGTCCATGCTCATCACGCCGCCGCCGGAGTGGATGATGAACATCTCGTTGCGGAAGCCCCAGTCCGCGAGGCGGGCGGTGAGCTGCGACAGGTACCGGTCGAGGATGGGGCCGATATAGGCGTTGACCGCCGTCGTCGAGGTGCGCTCGAACTCCTTGAGCTCCGGCAGGATGTCGTAGGAGCAGCACACGTAAGCGTCGGGCAGCGCCTCGCGGATGGCGTGCAGGGCCCGGTACTCGTGGTCGGGGTTCATGAAGGAGTTCAGGAAGACGACCGCGACGGCCTCCATGTCCCGCTTACGGAGCAGGTCGATCGCGCGGGCCAGGCTGTCGTCGTCGAGCGGCACGACCGCGGTGCCCTCGGAGTCGACGCGCTCCCGCACCCCGAGCACGTCGCGGCGGGGGACGAGCGGCGGGCGGTCCATCGACGACAGGTCGAAGTGGTCGGTGCGGTCCGCGCGGGCCGCGCCGAGGACGTCCCGAAAGCCCTCCGTCGTGACGACGGCCGTGCGCGCGCCCCTGCGCTGGATGATCGCGTTCGTCGCGATCGTCGAGCCGTGCTTGAACACCGCCATGTCCTCGGGCGGGATGGCGATCTTCTCCAGCGCGCTCATCACGCCGTCGATGAACGTCGGCGGGGTCGAGGGCACCTTCATGATGCGCATCTCCCCGGACTCGCGGTCGAGGCAGACGAGGTCGGAGAACGTGCCTCCGATATCGACGGCGACGATGTAGCGACGCTCTGCCATGGCCTTCGCCCTTCTCAGGTCGGGGTCTCCTCGTACCGCTTGCGGATCAACTGCGCCTTCATCTCGAAGCGCGGCAGCCGGCCGGCGGGCACGAGCTCGACCGCGGTCTTCACGACGAGCTTCTCGCGCAGCAGGCTCTCGAGCTCCCAGCGCAGCGCGTCGAGGTCGCCGGCCCGGTCGCCGTGCTCCGCCTGGATCCGCAGCGGCGGGTCGACCTTCGGTCCCGGCTCGTCGAGCACGATCTGGATGTTGCCGGTCGTCCGGGGGTGGAGCGCGGCGACGACGTCGGTGATCGCGGACGGCCACACGTTCACGCCGGCGACGATCAGCATGTCGTCCGTGCGGCCGACGCAGGTGATGCGCGGACCGGTGCGCCCGCAGGGGCACGGCGACATCTTCACCTCGACGCGGTCGCGGGTGCGGAACCGGACGAGTGGGACGCACTGCCGTTCCAGGTGGGTGGCGACGAGCTCGCCGCGGACGCCGTCCTCCCACTCCAGGACCTCACCGGTGTCCGGGTCGATGACCTCGAGGGCGAGGAACTCCGGGGCGAGGACGTGGTTGCCGTCCAGCTGCTCGCAGGTCGCGGCGTAGACCGGCAGGACGTCGGCGTTGCCGAGGCCCTCGGTCACGAAGGCCCCGTAGTCGGAGGCGATCCGGCCGCGAACCGCCTCGATGGCGCCGCCGGGCTCGGCGCCGAGCAGGACGCGCTGCAGCTTGAGGTCCGACGGCTCCATCGCGAGCTTCTCACGGACGTGCTCGGCGAGGTACTTCGCGTAGGAGGGGGTGCAGGTCAGGACCGTCCCGGCGGCGTCGGCGATCGCGGTGACGAGCCGGTCGGAGGCCCCGGTGCCGATCGGCACGAAGGTCGCGCCGATGTTCTCCAGCGCGTCCTTGAGGGGGAGGCCGCCGACGAAGAAGCCGAGCCCGAAACCGTGGACGACCACGTCGGTGGGCCGGACGCCCTCGCAGTAGTAGACGCGGCTCACGACCTCCGTCCAGATGTCGCGGTCGCGCCGGGTGATGCCGACGTAGCTCGGGCGGCCGGTGGTGCCGCTCGAGGAGTGCAGCCGGATGACCTCCTCCATCGAGGCCGCGGCGTGGGAGCCGAGCGGCGGGTCGGCGATCTGGCTGTCGCGCAGCTCGGTCTTCTCCGTGAACGGCGCGTCGCGCAGGTCGGCGACCGAGGTGACCCGATCTGCCGGGAACCCGGTGTCGGCGAACTTCCGGGCGTAGAAGGGCGAGCGCTCGGCGAGGTAGTCCAGCTGGGTCCGCAGGCGGCTGTCCTGGAGCGCGCGCACGTCGCGCGGCCCCATGGTCTCGATCTCGCGGTTCCAGTACGTCCCGTCCGGCATCGCCGTGTCTCCTGTGGAGGCCGTCACAGCCCGAACAGCGTGCCGGCGTTGCCGC
>JACCXR010000201.1 GCA_013696915.1 Euzebyaceae bacterium | reverse complement strand
GTGGTCGAGGCCGCCGACCGGCTGATGCCCCAGCAGCTCGACGGTGGCGGCGCGGCGATGCTCGCCAACGCGCTGAAGGGCGTCGGCATCGCGGCGCTCGCCGCCACGACGGTGGCGTCGATCCAGGAGGACGCGGTCACGCTGGCCGACGGGACTCATCTGGCCGCCGAGCTGATCGTCGTCGCCGCGGGCATCCGCCCCGAGATCGGGCTCGCCCGTGGGGCCGGCATCGACACCGACCGCGGCATCCTCGTCGACGATGCGTTGCGCACCAGCGCGCCGGACGTGCTCGCGGTGGGTGAGTGCGCCGAGCATCGCGGCACCGTCTACGGGCTCTGGGGGCCCCTGGCCGAGCAGGCCCGCGCGGCCGGCGCCACCGTCTGCGGCGACCCCGCGGGCTTCCAGGGCGCCGTGCCGGCGACCACCCTGAAGGTGGCCGGGGTCGACCTCTTCGCGGGCGGCGGCCAGGCCGCGTCTGAGCATCAGGACGAGATCGTCTTCTCCGACGGGCGGCGCGGGACCTATCGCAGGCTGGTCCTCGACGGTGAGCGTCTCGCGGGGGCGGTGCTGGTCGGCGACGTGTCCCAGGCACGCGAGCTCTCGGGCCTGCTGCGCAGCGAGGACCCGGTGCCGCAGCGCCTGCTGGCCGGTCCCGGGGAGGCCACCGAAGCGGAGCCCGACCCGGGCCCCGAAGCGACGGTCTGCACCTGCAACGCGGTCACGCGCGGGGAGATCGAGCAGGCGATCTCCGCCCGTGGGCTCACCTCCGTCGCCGGAGTCGCGGGTGTCACGCGCGCCTCCACGGGCTGCGGCTCGTGCACGTCCGAGATCGAGGCGCTGCTGCGTCGCGCCGACGAGCCCGAGCGTGTTCACCGAGCCGAAACACACGCGTGACGGCCAGGAAACCCCACTGGGCGAGGATGCCGGCATGAGCAGCGAGGGAATCGCCATCGTCGGCGGCGGCATCGCTGGCCAATCGCTCTGCGAGGCCGTCATCGGACGCGACCCCGACGCGCGCGTGACGCTGGTATGCGCCGAGGAGCACCTCCCCTACGACCGCGTCCGCCTGTCGGAGATCCTCGTCTCGGGCGAGGGCCCCGAGGGCCTCCAGCTTCGCCCCGAGGAGTGGTACGCCGACAACCGCGTCGAGATCCTCTCCGGTCGGTGGGTGGAGGCGCTCGACGCGCAGCGGGCCGAGCTGACCCTGGACGGCGGCGAACGGCGCTCGTTCGCCTCGGTGGCGCTGTGCACCGGCTCGCGACCGCTGATGCCGCCGATCCCCGGCCTCGACCTTCCCGGGGTGGTCCCCTTCCGCGGCCCCGAGGACTGCGAGATGATCCGCCGGGCTGCCGGCGAGGGCGCGCGCGTGGCGGTCATAGGCGGCGGGCTGCTGGGCCTCGAGGCCGCCTACGGCGTCGCCTCGCGCGGCTGTGCGGTCACCGTCGTCCACCTGATGGACCGCCTGATGGAGCGCCAGCTCGACGCCGGCGCGGCCGCGATGCTGCAGCCCGCGATCGAGGCACTCGGCGTCGAGGTGCTGCTCGAGCGCCAGACCGAGTGCGTGCTGGGCGACGAGCGCGCGACCGGCCTGCGCTTCGCCGGCGGCGAGGAGCTCGAGGCCGACCTGATCGTGGTCAGCATCGGCATCACGCCCGAGAAGGCGCTCGCGCAGAGCGCGGGGCTCGAGGTCAAGCGCGGCATCGTCGTCGACGACCGCCTGAAGACCTCCGCGGACCGGGTGCTCGCCGTGGGCGAGTGCGCCGAGCATCGCGGCACCGTCTACGGCCTGGTCGCGCCGATCTACGACCAGGCACGGGTGGCCGCGGTGACGCTGACCGACGCTGAGTCGGACGAGACCTACAACGGCTCCCTGCAGTGGGCCAAGCTCAAGGTGATGGGCGTCGACCTCGTCTCGATCGGTAGCGCCGAGGGCCCCCAGGAGGCCGTCACCGCGAATGCCGAGGGCCCGCTGTACCGCAAGCTCGTGCTCGCCGACGGCCGCGCGGCGGGCGCCGTCCTGCTGGGCGACGTGCGCGGCACCGAGGCACTGCTCGATGCGATCCGCTGCGACGACGAGGTCGCCGACCCGCTGGAGCGCCTCGCCGCGGCCGCGGCGGCGACCGCCGCCGACCTCCCCGACGGCGCCCAGATCTGCGACTGCAACGGCGTCTGCAAGGGCGACCTGGTCGCCGCAGTGCGCGAGCAGGGCGCCGGGTCAGCACGCGAGGTGATGGCGCTCACGCGCGCGGGCACGGGCTGTGGTAGCTGCAAGCCGATGGTCAAGGAGGTCGTGGCCGAGGCGACCGGCGGCGCCGCCGAGGAGCCCGCCTTCCTGTGCCCCTGCAAGCGCCAGACGCGCGAGGAGCTCGCCAGGCGCATCGGCGAGGAGGGCCACACCGCGGTCAGCGACGTCACCGCCGCCTGCGGGACCGGGCGCGAGTGCGGCCTGTGCAAGCCGGCGCTGGCCTACCTGGTCTCCGAGGTCAACGACAACCGTCACCGCGAGGAGCGCTCCGCGCGCTACATCAACGACCGGGTGCACGCCAACATCCAGAACGACGGCACCTTCTCGGTGGTGCCGCGGATGTACGGCGGGGTGACCACGCCCGATCAGCTTCGGCGCATCGCTGACGCCGCCGAGCGCTACGAGGCACGCATGGTCAAGGTGACGGGCGGGCAGCGGATCGACCTGCTCGGCGTGGCCAAGGAGGATCTCCCCGCGATCTGGCGCGATATCGGGATGCCCTCCGGCCACGCCTACGCCAAGGCGATCCGCACCGTGAAGACGTGCGTCGGCACCGACTTCTGTCGCTTCGGCATCGGCGACTCGATCGACCTCGGGGTACGCATGGAGCGCGAGTGGGAGGGCCTGCACACACCGGCCAAGGTCAAGTCCGGCGTGTCGGGCTGCCCGCGCAACTGCGCCGAGGCGACCGTCAAGGACATCGGCGCGGTCGCCGTCGAGGGCGGCTGGCAACTGCGCATCGCCGGCGCCGCCGGCGGCACGGTCCGCGAGGCCGACGTGCTGGCCACGCTGGAGACGGCCGACGAGCTGCTGCGCCTGGCCACCGTGTTCCTGCAGTACTACCGCGAGCACGCCGACCACAAGGAGCGCATGTATGACTTCGTCCCGCGCATCGGCCTCGAGGAGATCCGCGCCGTGGTGACCGACGAGCGTCGCAGCGCCGAACTGCTGGAGCGCTTCAGGATCGCCAAGGCCGCCGCGGCCGCGAAAGACCCGTGGCTCGAGCGCGACGAGCCCTACCATCCGCGCCAGTTCGAGGACCTCGACGGCGCCGGCGGCCGCGCGATGGGGGAGCTCGTCGGCCCCCCCGAGGACGCGGACGAGGGCGCGGTGCCCGCGCTCGTCGGCCCCCCCGAGGACGGCGAGCGATGATCGAGGTCTGCGCCGTCGACGACGTCCCCCTCGGGGAGGGACGGGCCGCGACCGTCGCGCAGCGGCGGATCGCCATCTTCCACGCCGACTCGGGCTGGTACGCGCTCGAGGACGGCTGCCCACACCTCGGCGGCCCGCTCTCGGACGGGATCCTCGCCGACCACTGCGTGGTCTGCCCGCTGCACGACCGCCGCTTCGACCTCGCCAGCGGCGAGGCGCTGACCGACGGCGAGGGCGTAACGGCGCACCGCGTCGAGGTTCGCGGCGATCGCGTGTGCGTCGAGCTGGCTCCGGCGCGGGCGCTGGCCTCGGCAGCCTGAGGGACGGCGCGAGATCACAGACTGCTACAGCATCGGCTGAGCGGCGCGCGCGCGTTGGCCTTCGCCGGGTCCTACAGCGGGCGCTACCCGCCGATCGCCGAGCACGGCCTCGTCGGGGACCTGCACACGGTCGCGCTCGTCGGCACGGACGGGACGATCGACTGGTACTGCTGCCCCGCGTTCGACGCGCCGAGCGTCTTCGGCTCGATCCTCGACCGCGACGAGGGCGGCTTCTACGCGCTGCGCCCAGAGACCACCGACTGGACCTCCCGCCAGCTCTACTTCCCCGACACGAACGTCCTCATCACGCGCTTCTTCACGCCCGACGGCGTGGGGGAGATCGAGGACTTCATGCCGATCGAGAGCGCCGACGTCGCCCACCATCGCCACCGCCTGGTGCGGCGGGTCCTCGTCGTGCGCGGCGACATGCCGTTCACGCTCGAGGTCCAGCCGCGCTTCGACTACGGGCGCGCGCGACACGACCTCGAGCTCCAGGAGCACGGCGTCGTCTTTCGCTCGCCGTCCCTGGCGCTCGCGCTGGAGGGGTCGTTCGCGGACGGCGGGTCCACCGGCGGCTGGTCGTCGGAGAAGCCGGAGCGCAGCGAAGGCGGCGTGCGCGCGAGTTTCACGCTGCGCGCGGGGCAGTCGCGCACGTTCGTCCTCGAGCGTGTGGGCGACGACCACACCTGCCGGCCGCATTCCGAGCGCGAGACCGCCGACGCCTTCGACGCGACCGTCCGCTACTGGCGCCAGTGGCTCGGCCGCTCGCGCTACCGCGGACGCTGGCGCGAGAGGGTCGACCGCTCGGCGCTCACGCTGAAGCTGCTGACCTACGCGCCGACGGGTGCGATCGTCGCCGCGCCGACCACGTCGTTGCCCGAGCGCATCGGCGGCGATCGCAACTGGGACTACCGCTTCACGTGGATCCGTGACGCTGCGTTCTCGCTCTACGCCCTGCTGCGGCTGGGCTTCACCGACGAGGCCGCGGCCTTCATGGACTGGCTCACCGACCGCACGCGTGAGTCCCAGCAGAGACCGCCGGGCCCCAGCGGCCCACTACAGATCATGTACGGGATCGACGGGCGCCGCGAGCTGCCGGAGATCGAGCTCACGCACTGGTCGGGCTACTGCGACTCGGCCCCGGTGCGGATCGGCAACGGCGCCGCCGGCCAGCGCCAGCTCGATATCTACGGTGAGCTCATCGACTCGATCTACCTCTACAACAAGCACGGCTCGCCGATCTTCCACGAGACCTGGGGGCACGTGCAGCGGATCGTCGACTGGCTGTGTGAGAACTGGGACCAGGCCGACGAGGGCATCTGGGAGACGCGCGGCGGCGAGAAGCACTTCACCTACTCGCGCCTCATGACGTGGGTCGCCCTGGAGCGCGCGATCCGCATGCACCGCACGCGCGGGCTGCCGGGCGACATCGTGCGCTGGCTCAGCGAGCGCGACCGCGTCTACCACCAGATCATGGAGCGCGGCTACAGCAAGCGCCGCGGCGCCTTCGTCCAGCACTACGGCTCCGACGTGCTCGACGCCTCGCTGCTGCTGATGCCGCTCGTGCTGTTCATCGCCGGCAAGGACCCGCACTGGCTCTCGACGCTCGATGCGATCGGCGAGGAGCTCGTCTCGGATTCGCTGGTGTACCGCTATGACGTCGAGGCCTCGCACGACGGCCTGCGCGGCCACGAGGGCACGTTCTCGATGTGCTCGTTCTGGTACGTCGAGGCGCTGACGCGCGCCGGCCGCCTCGACGAGGCGCGGCTGGTATTCGAGAAGATGCTCACCTACGCCAACCACCTCGGTCTGTACTCCGAGGAGATCAGCCCGACCGGCGACCTGCTCGGTAACTTCCCACAGGCGTTCACGCACATCGCTCTGATCAGCGCGGCGACGAACCTGGATCGGGCGCTTGGCTGATGTCTTCGGCGAACGGCGCCGTGCCGGCCTGCGGCCCGGGCGGGGCGGCGGCCGGCACGTCGTCGGAGCAGGCCGGCAGGGGACCGTCCGCGGGCAGCGTCAGCAGGATGGAGCCGTCGTCGTCGACTTGGGCCGGGTACGTGCGGATGCC
>JACCXR010000176.1 GCA_013696915.1 Euzebyaceae bacterium | reverse complement strand
GCGGCAGGCGCCGAAGCAGCAGCACCGCCAGCGCCAGCGCGACCCCCTGCCAACCCAGCGCTGCCCAGTCCTGCCACGGCAGCACCGCGCCCAGGTAGAGGAACAGCGGCAGGGCCAGCACCCGGTTCACCGACTCGTCGATCCCGGCGTCGCGGGCCGGCTCGTCGCCGGAGCTGGCCAGGTTGAAGGCGATTCCGGCCACGAACGCGGCGAGCACGCCGTCCCCCGTTGTGGAGCTCGCGATCCGCGACCTCAAGGAGGGTGCGGGGCTGTCACGCTGCCCGTCGGGGAAGTTCGACGCCAACGCCGCCTGGCTCGTCCTGGCCGCCCTCGCTCACAACGTGCTGCGCTGGACCACCCGCCCTCGGCGCGATCACCGAGGGCACCGTGGTTGCCAAGACCCTGCGCCGCAAGCTGCTGATCATCCCCGGTCGGCTCACCCGCACCGCGAGACGTCAGACGTTGCACCTGCCGACCGGCTGGCCATGGGCCGAGCAGTTCCTCACCGCACTGCGACAACTCCGCGGCCTACCCAAGCTCTGCTGACCCACCGCGGCACAGAAGCGTTCCCCCGGTACCGCGGCCCTGGCGTCAGCCTGCCCGCGAACCTGCCGAACCCGACTTCCCACGGTCGCGCGAGGTCGTGAAAGCCCGATCTGGCCCCACCACGTTAGTCACCACCGGCCCCATCACGCCCGGCTTACGCCCTTCACGGTCAGAACGGGACCCGAACGATTCCATCGATCCGAGAAACGGTGGATCGAGGCTTAGACATTGACATCCTCCTGTCGTGGTTGGGACACCAAGCCCGTCGACCACAGCAGGGGGAGGTCTTGGCTTCAACCACTTAGGGACTTACCAGGCGTGCGCGGCCTGCTCGTGGGCACCCTGCTGGTCGAAGCACCGCACTTCCCCCGAAGGGCATGGAGCGAAGAACATGGGCGAGATCGCATACGTCTCCGAGGTCCGCGTCGAGCGGCTCGGCGGACCACACCGGGCTGCCTACCTGCCCGGCGACGATGAGCCGACCATCTACGGGATGCACGACGCCATCGCCGAGCACTACGGGGCGCAGCCGGGCCAGTTCCCCCGCCACGCGAGCACGATCGACCACCTCGTCGGCGCCGCGCTCGGTTGACTCACCGGGACGTTCGCCGGAGCGCTCGCGGCCCGGCGGATCGACCCCACCGGTCTGGTGGGGCACGCACGCGGTGAGGGTCGAGCTCGAGAGCAAGGTGCTGGTCGTCAAGCGCATCGCGGTCACCTACACCGGTCTGCAGGTCGCCGAGGACGACCGCGAGAAGGTGGACCGGGTCCTCGTCGTCCACGCCGACGGATGCCCAGTCGCGCGCAGCCTGTAAGGGGTCGATCGAGATCACGACCGAGCTCGGCTGACGGCGGCAACTGCTCCCGGCGGCGTCGATCTCACGGCCCGAGCGGGATCTCGTCGTCTCGCTCGGGCCCGCTGCGCGTCCCGAAGATCCTGCGCTCGGCCTCGTCGATCGGGACGTCGTTGATGCTGGCTCGCGACGCCGCATGTGCCCGTCCGCGTCGAACTCCCAGTTCTCGTTGCCGTAGCTGCGCCACCGCTGGCCGCCGGCATCTCGTCACTCGTACTGGAAGCGCACCGCGATCCGGTCGTCGCCGAACCCTCTCTGGCAGCATGGGGTGATGCACCGACTGGTGCGTAATCACTGAGCGACGGCGGGGAGACGAGTCCCTGCAATGACTGTGCTGACCACGATCGCACGAACCGGCGCTCATGCTGGTGACGTGACCGAGCACTCGAGCGGAGAGGTTCCTGAGCGGGCCCGCCGCAGAACGTTCACCGCTGCCTACAAGCTTGCGGTGCTGGCCGAGTATGACGCGGCTGAGCCGGGTCAGCGCGGCTGTCAACGCACAGCAGGACCTCCAGGTGGGCGGACATCAGATCTCCAGGCTCGTGGACACGAGTTCTCCCGGTGGGCGGACAGCTGATCTCCCGTGGTGCTCAGGTCCGGGATGCCGTGTCAAGCACCGGGAACGTTAGAAGGGATCCGTGGGCATCCTGCACGTGAGCACCGGTCCAACGTGTCGGCCTGGGCAGCGGTGGAGGTGACGGCTGCTTCATCGCCCGCGACGGAGGAGCCGGGCGACCGCACGGACAGGCGCTCCCCGCTGTAGCGCGACATCGCGGGCTAGGAGTATCCCGAC
>JACCXR010000166.1 GCA_013696915.1 Euzebyaceae bacterium | reverse complement strand
GCGCGTGCCGTCGCGGCTGGTGTAGGCGAAGCGCAGGCGCTCGCGGTCGCGGCAGGCCGCGGCGATCACCGTGAGCGCCTCGGGGTCGACCAACGGGCCGGTCGCGGCGACCGTAGCGGTGGCCGACTGCAGCGCGTTCACGCGCCGGCGCAGGTGCGAGGGCAGGACTTGTTCGAGCTTGACCAGGGCGCGCACGGCGGTCTCCTCGATACCGCTGACCGAGGCGCCGGCCGCAGTGCGCAGGCCGACGGCTATGGCCACGGCCTCGCCCTCGTCGAGCAGCAGCGGCGGCATGGCGCCGCCCGCGCGCAGGCGGTAGCCCCCCGCAGGGCCGGTGAGCGCGTCGACGGGATAGCCGAGGTCGCGCAGACGCTCGATGTCGCGGCGCACCGTGCGTCCCGAGACCTCGAGGCGATCGGCCAGCTCGCCGCCCGGCCAGTCGCGGCGGCCCTGCAGCAGGGAGAGCAGGGTCAGCAGCCGGCCGGAGGTCCCGTTCATCGCTCCGTCGACTATTCCAGCAATTGCGGACAGAAACTGACCTAAACCGCATGTAGCGTGCCCAAGCGAGCTGCCGCGATGAGTTCTCGGACGCGAGCCGGTCTCTACGCGCACAATCTCGAGAGAAGGAGGCGAAGCCTTGACCACCACCCTCGTTCCCAGCGACCCCCAGGAGGCGGCCGTGCCCGACAACCCCGACGAGCCGGCGATCAGCGTGCGCGGGCTGGTGAAGTCCTTCGGCGATGTCCGCGCGCTGGACGGCGTCGACCTCGAGGTCGCGCGTGGCGCGGTGCTCGCCCTGCTGGGCCCCAACGGCGCGGGCAAGACGACGGCGGTGCGCGTGCTCACCACGCTGCTGGAGCCCGACGTCGGGACGGTCCGCGTCGCCGGGCTCGACGTCGTGCGCGACGCCGGGGCCCTGCGCGAACGCATCGGCCTCGCCGGCCAGTACGCGGCCGTCGACGAGAACCTCACCGGCCTGGAGAACCTCGTCATGGTCGGGCGGCTCTACGGCATGCGCCGCGCCGCCGCCCGCGAGCGCGGGCTCGAGCTGCTGGCCGACTTCGAGCTGATGGACGCCGCCAGGCGTCCTGCGAAGACGTACTCGGGCGGCATGCGCCGGCGGCTGGACCTCGCCGCGGCGCTGGTGGCCCGCCCGCCCGTGCTCTTTCTCGACGAGCCCACGACGGGGCTGGACCCGCGCAGCCGGCTCGCGCTGTGGGGGACCATCGAGACGCTGGCGGGCGAAGGGACCACGGTCCTGCTGACCACCCAGTACCTCGACGAGGCCGACCGCCTGGCGGACACCATCGCGGTCATCGACCGCGGCAAGGTCATCGCGCGCGGCACGTCGGACGAGCTCAAGGACCGCCTGGGCGGCGAGCGCCTCGAGGTCCGGCTGGCCGAGGCGGCGGCCGCGCCGGTCGCCGCGCGGGCGTTGGCGCCCATGTCCGACGAGTGGCCCACCACCGCGGGCGCCACGGTGGGTCTCACCGTGCGCGGACGCGACGGGACGATCGTCGAGGCGGTGCGCCGTCTGGACGAGGCGGGCGTCGGCGTACTCGACCTCGGGCTGCGCCGCCCGACGCTGGACGACGTGTTCCTGTCGCTCACCGGCCACGTGGCCGAGGCGGCCGACGACGAGGAGGGGACCGCATGAGGCGCCTGGTGACCGACACCCTGGTGATCTCCGAGCGCAACCTGGGGCGCCTGCGCACCGCCCCCGACCTGCTCATCGCCTTCACGGTGCAGCCGGTGATGTTCGTGCTGCTGTTCGCCTTCGTCTTCGGCGGCGCGATCCAGACCCCCGGCTACGACTACATCGACTTCCTGATCCCCGGGATCATCGTGCAGAACATCGCCTTCGGCGGGTTCGTGACGGCGCTGGGACTCAACGAGGACGTCTCCAAGGGACTGATCGACCGGTTCCGCACGCTGCCGATGGCCCGCGCCGCGGTGCTGGCCGGGAGGACGCTGGCCGACGTGGCGACCAACCTGCTGTCGCTGCTGATCCTGCTGGCCACCGCGCTCATCATCGGCTTCTCGTTCGACGCCGGCGTCGGTGAGATCCTCGCCGGCATCGGCCTGCTGATGCTCTTCGGCTACGCGTTCTCGTGGGTCTTCGCGCTGCTGGGGCTGATGGTCTCCTCGCCGGAGTCGGCCAACTCGCTGGGGTTCCTGGCGGTGTTTCCGCTGACCTTCATCTCCTCGGCGTTCGTACCGGTGGAGTCGATGCCCGGCGGGCTGGCGTGGTTCGCCGAGATCAACCCGTTCACCATCGTCGTCGACGCGATGCGAGCGCTGTGGCTGGACGCGCCGGCCGGCGACGCCGTCTGGGGCGCCGTGGTGTGGTCGCTGGTGATCCTCGCGGTCTTCGCGCCGCTGGCGGTGCGCCGCTACCGCCTCGCGGCGGCGAGGTAGTCGCTCGCCGGCCGCGATCAGCCGTCGAGCTGCGCGCGGAAGCTCTCCGCGCCGACCACCGTCGCGCCTGCTGCGCGGGCGGCGTCGGCGAGCATCCGGTCCGACGTGACCACGCGGATCGTCGCCGGCGTCGCGTCGGCGGCGATGCGGCGCACGATCTCATCGTCGGCCGCGTTGGCCTGGGCGCGGGGCGCGTGTGCGACCTCGATGACGGTGGAGCGGATGGGCGGCGACGGCGGGCGCTCGAAGACGACGCACAGGTCGTCGCCCTCCTGCGCCACCCAGCGCTCGCACAGGTCGACGAGGCGCACCATGGCCGCGTGGCGGTCCTTCCACCAGCCGTCGGGACGGGTGCCGATCACGTTCATGCCGTCCACCAGCCAGCGCATGGCGTTGAGCGTAGATCCGGCGGACAGTGGGGTAGGGCCGGACCGTGGCCGCGCGCGACGAGCTGGGGACGATCGTCTTCTCGCCCGACCGGGAGGAGTGGGTCGAGTTCGGGCCTCCGGGCGCGCGGCGGCGCGTGGCCTTCCACGACTACGCGACGCTCTACGCGGTGCCGGGCCTGTACGGGCGTGTCTTCTACGCGGAGCTGGGGATGCGCTCGAGCACCGAGGTGGTCGGCCTGTTCGGGCGGGCGCTGGAAGACCTTGGGCTGGCCCCCTCCGACCAGCGGGTGCTTGACCTCGGCGCGGGCAACGGCCTGGGCGGCGTCGAGCTGCGCACGCTCGGCGTCGGCCACCTGGTGGGGCTGGACCTCGAGCCCCGGGCGCGCGAGGCCGCCCGTCGCGACCACCCCGGCGTCTACGACGACTTCCGGGTCGGCGACCTGAGCGCCTGGTCGGCTCAGAAGGTCGCGGAGCTGGCCGCCCACCGCTT
>JACCXR010000152.1 GCA_013696915.1 Euzebyaceae bacterium | reverse complement strand
CTCGTGCAGGTCGGGCATGTGGGCGGTCTCGGGCGCGGCGAGCGGATCTTCGCCGTGCGCTTCCTCGGCGACGCCGCCGCCGTCGTGACGTTCCGCCAGATCGACCCGCTGTTCCTGCTCGACCTGTCCGACCCCACCAGCCCGCGGTTGACCGGCGAGCTCGAGCTGCCGGGCGTGTCCAACTACCTGCACCCGGTCGGCGAGGGGCTGCTCCTCGGCGTCGGCATGGACGCGACGTTGGACGGCCAGATCACCGGTGCCCAGATGTCGCTGTTCGACATCTCCGACCCGTCCGCCCCGACGCGGTTGTCGCACCTGTCGTTCCCGGAGGCCTTCACCGAGGTCCAGTCCAGCCACCTGGCCTTCCTCTACTGGCCCACCACGGGTCTTGCGGTGATGCCGCTCGAGCAGTACGGCGCCGACGGCGGGCAGCCCTTCGTCGGAGCGGTCGGCGTCCACGTCGACCCGGTGTCCGGCCTGCGCGAGCGGGGCCGCCTGACCCACGGCGACGCGGATCCCCTGGACGCGGGCCCGTGGGTCGGCGTCCGCCGGTCGTTCGTCGTCGGCGACACGCTCTACACCGTCTCGGACCGCGGCCTCGAGGCCGGCGCCCTCGACACGCTGGCCGAGCGGGCCTACGTGGAGTTCTCCGACGGCTGAGGCGGGTCCCCCGCGCGTTCAGCAGTCGAAGGTGGCGGCCGCTACCTGCCGAAGTCGGCGGGGCCCCCGACCAGCCACACGCCGTGATCGAGCGCGTCCTGCACCAGCGGGTTGCATCGCTGCCGCGCGAGCGCCCACTCCCCCGGGGTCCACGCGACGGGCCGGACACGGCCCTGGCGGGCGGCGACCTGCCGCCAGCGCGCCCCGGGACTCTCGGCCAGCCCGTCGGCGACGACGACGACGTCGATGTCACTCGCGTCATGGAAGTCGCCGCGCGCCACGGACCCGACCACGACCGCCCCCCTGACCGTCAGCGTCGCGGGAAGGCCGTCCACGTAACGGCGGGCCGCGTCAAGGCGGGAGCCGCGCTCGGCGCGGCGCCGCCTCAGCACCTCACGTGGGGTCATCGGCATCGTCCTCGGCCGCGGCCAGCGCGTCGTAGACCCCACGCGCGTAGGCGAGCACGGCGGCGCTGTCGGCAACCGCTTCCTGAGCATCGTCGAGCCGGTAGCGCCCGTGCGGCGTGCCGCCCGGCAGCGCGTCAGGGTAGCGGGTCGGCTGGTAGTGCCGCGACAACCGCAGCGCCGCACCGGCAACGACGTCGTCGGCTGCGGTTCCGGTCTCCTCGGCGACGCGGTCGAGCAGCGCCACGAGATCGTGGCCGCGCGCAGCCGCTCCACGGCCGACCGCGTGGATGACGGCCTTGACCGCGAGCTGCGCGGCCTGCTCGGCGATCATGCAGGCCCAGTTGTGCCATCCCCGGTCGGCGTTGTCGCGGGCCGCGGCGAGCGCGTCCTCGGCCGAGGCGCTCCAGCGCTCATACTCGGCCTCGTCCCACATGGGAGGTCAGCGTAGCCGCCGGCGCGCCGCGGACCTGACGAGAACGGGCCCGGCCGCACGGTTTCACCGGCACCGCTCACCGGGACCAGCCACGCGGTTCTCCGGACCTTCGGGCGGCTCCTGGACAGTGGACAGCAACGGCCGCGAGTTGGACACCGGGCGCCGCTGTTCGGGCATCCCCGGGCCCGCTCCGGTTTCCGGGGATGCACCGGTGAGCAGGGTTCCGGAGATGTCCGACCACGCCCACCCCGTCGACCCCGACCGCGTCGCCGCCGCGCGCGCCAGGCAGCTGGGGCCGGCCGAGGCCGGACGCCTCCGCGATCTGCTGACCGTGCTGAACGATCCGGTGCGCGCGCGCGTCCTCACCGCGCTCCTGGCCACCGACGAGCTGTGTGTCGGCGACGTCGCCCTCGCCGTCGACGTCAACGAGGACGCTGCGACCTACGCGCTGCGCGTGCTGCGCAGGGCCGGCCTCGTCAAGCGCCGGCGAGCAGGTCGGTTCGGCTACTACCGCATCGCCGACGGCGGCACCCGTGACGAGCTGGCGACCGCCCTTGAACAGCTGCTGCGCCTCGGCGACCAC
>JACCXR010000147.1 GCA_013696915.1 Euzebyaceae bacterium | reverse complement strand
CGCCGGCACACGCCGGCGGGCCGGCGGGCCGGCGGGCGATCTGGCGGAGCTCGGTCGGGCGCGGCGGACCGGGGACAGGTTCTGCCCGCGCTGATGCTGCTCGTGGGGGCGGTCGTTTCCGCCGGGCTGCTGCTGTTCCAGGTCGGTCAGGCCGCGACCCTGCGAGCGGAGGCCGTGACCGCGGCGGACTCGGCCGCGATCGCGGCGGCGCAGGCCCTCGGTGGGCAACTGGCGATGCTGGACCAGGCCGGCGTCGACGACGCGGCCGTCCGGGCCGCGGCGGCCCGCTACGCAGAAGCCAATGGAGCGACCCTCGTGTCGTATGAACGGGTCGGTGCGCTGGACGTCCGGGTGACCGTGGCGTCTGCCCCGCTGACCGCCGGGACGAACGCGGGCCCTGCACACCCCGGGCACGCGGTGGCCCGCGCGCGGGCCAGGGTGGGGTTCGCGGCGCTGGGACCCGGCGGCGGGGTGCCGATCGGCGACCTCAGCGGCAACATCGTCGATGCGATCCAGCTGGCGCAGCGGATGGGGCTCGTGGTCACGTCGACGACCGGGGGACGCCACACGCCCACGTCATGGCACTACAAGGGGAAGGCGGCCGACGTTGCCGGGCCACCGCAGCTGATGGCGGCCTTCTATGACGCTGCGCTGCGGCGCTACAGCGCGATCGAAGAGCTCTTCTACGATCCGAAGGGCGGGATCAAGAAGAACCGGCAGATCGGACCGATCGGCGGCCACAGCGACCACGTCCACATCGCCCTGCTCGGCGACGAGATCGGGGACCTTCCGGAGGCGACCGGCCCCGGGCCGCCTGGGGCAGCCGCGGGTCCGATCATCCCCGAGTCGGTCGAGCTGGTTCCCTGGGACGGGTGAGTGACCGGCGGTCACCCGTCCGCCAGCTCGAGCCGGTCGCCTGGTCGCAGGTCCCAGGAGGTGAAAGCGCCCGCCTCGGCCTCGAGCACGCAGCGTGATCGCAGGAGCGGGCGGCACAGCCGGTGCGGTGTCATCCTGACAGTCCGAAGGACCACCATGTGCCGATCGCAGAAGGCGACGTCGATGGCGAAGCGCATGCCCATCGTGTGCACCCAGTTCGCCGGCCGGAGGACGAGCACCCCCGTGAGCGAATCTCGGCCGAGGAGCCCGCTGGTGCGGTCACGCAGGGAATTGGCGATCTCGACAGGGGCGAGGAACTGCCCGCCGCGCCGGAGGACGGTCATGCGCCGAACGGTACTGCTGCGGCTGCTGACCGCGGCGCAGTGAAGGTCTCGGGCTGTGGACAGCAGTCGGCGGCCGCGCTCGATCGTCGTCCTGGGGTCACCCGGCGGCCCGCGGGGGCGGCGCTGGCGGGACGCGGTCGGGGGCGCAGCGACCGCGGCCGGTGCGGGCTTCGCGTCGCCGGGCGCGCGGTCGGTCGGCGCCGGCCGCGGGCAGGATCCCGTGTCGGGGGCAGTGTTCGACTTCACGCTCGAGCCCCGACGCTGGATCGACCTGGACACGATCACCGAGGTCACCGTTGCCGGGCTCCGCGACGCCGGTGTCTGGGCTCGAGGACTCCGGCACCTCGATGCCCTGCTCGCGACGAAGCGGACCGGTCCTGTGCCGGGCGTTCGAGTGGGGCTCTCCACCGCGGCGGCCCTGCGGGCAGCGCCGCGGCCGGGGCCCGCGGCGCTCGACCTCGCCGTCCCGGTCCTGCCGCGTCCCAGCGGCCGGGCGGAGAAGCTCGCCCTCAGGGAACACCTTGCCAGAGCGTGGGGCGACCGGCCGCTGCTCGATGGAGGCGTCTGGGTCGAGGTCACCATGGCGTCGACCGGGTCGCTGCTGGGACCCCTGGAGCCGACGCTCGACACACTCGAGCCGGTGCTCGGCCGGGATCCGCGCGGCCACCAGGAATTCTTCCCCCGCGACGACCTCGTGGTCTGGCTGCGCGTGCTCCGCTCCGGGCACGGCGCCGTTCGGCCCAGGCTGCGCCTCGGGCTCGTCGCCGAGCGCCCCGAGGGGACCCGGGGTGCTGAGCCGTAGCGCGCCGCGTCCACACGCACGCCACCTCCCAGGGAGACGGCCGGCGGGCCCGTTCCCCCATGTGGGGGAGCGGCACTTCCCGAGCGGGGGACCAGCGACGCGGTCTAGTGAAAAGATCCCACCGAAAGATGAACCGCCGAGCGGTGTAGGCGCCGAGCCAAGGCCCCACACTCCAAGAGTGACTTCTTTCGAGCCCCTGCCCCACGAGTCGGCGCCCCCGCGCGCGCCCACGCCGAGGGTGTGGGGGATGCTCCCCCGCGGCGGCCTGCTCGACCCCCGGACCTGGCAGGTCCGCCATCGGATCCTCCTCGTCCTGCTGGTGGCGCACGTCCCCGCGCTCCTGCTGGTCGGCCGGGCCACCGGGCAGCCGCCCGCGATGCTGACGGCCGAGGTCGGCGCTGTGGTGGCGCTCGCGGCGATCGGCGCGCTCGCCGCGAGACGGCGGCTCCTGGCCTGTATCGCCGTCACGACCGGTCTCATGACCTGCTCCGCGATCCTCGTCGACCTCACCGGTGGTCTCATACCGGCCAACGTCCACTTCTTCGTGATGCTCGGGTTCATCGCGCTCTACCAGGACTGGCGCCCGTACCTGTTGGCGGTCGGATTCGTCGTCCTCACCCACGGCGTCATCGGAGTTCTCGCCCCTCAGGCCGTCTACGGCGACGCGGTCACCGGGTCGAGCCCGTGGGCCTGGGCGGCCCTGCACGCCGCTTTCGTCGTGATCGCTTGCGCGGGCCAGATCGCGTTCTGGAGGACCAGCGAGCGCGAGCAGGCGCGGTCGCGCGAGCACTACCGGGAGCTGTACGAGGGCGAGCGGGCGGTCGCCGAACGCCTGCGGCAGGCCGAGCAGCTGAAGAGCCAGCTGATCGCGGTCGTGTCGCACGAGTTCCGCACCCCCCTGACGTCGATTCTCGGATTCGCGCAGACGCTGTCGGCGCGGATCTCCGACCTCGAGCAGGACACCGCCCTGGTGTGCGCCGACCAGATCGAGCGGCAGGCCCGCCGGCTGGCACGGGTCGTCTCCAACCTCATGGCGGCGTCCTGCGACGCCCCGGCCGACCGTGGGGCGGTCGCGGATCTGGCGGCTGCGACCGCCGCCGCCGTCGGCGACATCGCGGGAATCGTCCACGGGGCGTCCCGCCGGGTCGACGTCGCGATCCCCCCGGGGACCGAGGCCCTCATCGGCCACGACGCCGCCCGGCAGGTGGTCGGCAACCTCGTCGACAACGCGCTGAAGTTCGCTGACGCCGGGTCGTCGGTGCGGGTGAGCGCCCGCCGCACCGCGGACGCGGTCGTCCTCGAGGTCGCGGACGTGGGCACGCCCATCGCCGCCGAGGACCGCGCACGGATCTTCGACGCCTTCGTCCAGGCCGATTCCTCGGACACCCGTCGGCACGGCGGCATCGGCCTCGGGCTGCACATCGTCCGCAAGCTCGTCACCGCCCACGGGGGGACCGTCGACGTCGAGGCGGACGGCCCCCGCGTCGTGTTCCGGGTCACCTTGGGCGTCGCACCCCACCGCGCCGTGCGCATCGCCGCCGACCCCCTCGCGGGCCGCGTGCCGCACGTCCATCACGCGACCTTGGCGTAGGGCACCGGACCGCGGGCGACTACGCTCTTCCGCGTGAACCCGACGACCCGCAGACTGACCGAGTTCAGCCACGGCGCGGGGTGAGCGTGCAAGCTCGCCCCCGGCGAGCTGGCGCAGGTCCTGCGCCGCCTGACCCCGACGACCCATCCTGACCTCCTCGTCGGCACCGAGACCGGTGACGACGCGGCGGTGTGGCGACTCGACGCCGACCGTGCCCTCGTGGTCACGGCCGACTTCATCACGCCCCTGGTCGACGACGCCCGGACCTGGGGCCGCATCGCCGCGACGAACGCGGTCAGCGACGTCTACGCCATGGGCGGCCGGCCGCTGGTCGCCCTGAACCTCGTCGGCTGGAACACCGAGGAGCTGTCGACCGACGAGTTGATCGAGGTGCTGCAGGGGGCCGAGGACGCGGCCCGGGACGGTGGGTGGGTGACCGTCGGCGGGCACACGGTGGACGATCCCGAGCCGAAGTTCGGGCTCGCGGTCGTGGGGGAGGTCCACCCCGACCGGGTGCTCCGCAACGCCGGCCTGCGCGACGGCGACGCGCTCGTGCTCACCAAGGCGCTCGGCATCGGGGTGATCTCCACGGCGACCAAGCGCGGCGAGGCACCCGCCGCCGTCGTCGAAGCCGCCGTCGCCTCGATGGTCCGGCTCAACGCCGAGGCCGCGCTGGTCGCGCGGGAGGCCGGGGCGACCGGGGCGACCGACGTGACCGGGTTCGGTCTCCTCGGGCACCTGCGGAAGATGGCCGAGAGCTCGGGGGTCGACGTGGACCTCGACGCGGCGGCCGTGCCGCTGCTGCCGGGAGTGCGGGAGCTCGCCGGGGCGGGCCTCGTCCCCGGTGGCACCCGCCGCAACCTCGCGTGGGTGCGGGAGCGGCTCGAGGCGGGCGCCACCGACGAGCTCACAGTCACGCTGCTCGCCGACGCGCAGACCTCGGGAGGGCTGCTCTTCGGGGCCGAGCCCGACGCGGCGCAGCGGGCGGTCGACCGGCTGCGCGCAACCGGGCACGCCGCGGCCGTGATCGGAGGGGCGACCGCCGGCTCCGGCCTCACCACCCTGCACGGGTAGCCTGGCGCCCGATGACGCGCGCGCGGATCGACGGCCGGATCGACCTGGACCGGGCCACCTACGACGCGGTCGTCGCCCATGCCCGCAGCGACTTCCCCTATGAGGTCTGCGGCCTGCTCGCGGCGCAGGAGGGCCGCCTCGCCAAGCACTTCACGATCCCCAACGCCGCCCGGTCGATGACCTACTACTCGATGGACCCGAAGGCGCTGCTGCACGCGATGAACGAGATCGACGACGCCGGCTGGGACCTGTTCGCGATCTACCACAGCCACACCCACACCGAGGCCTTCCCGTCGCCGACCGACGTGGAACTCGCGTTCTATCCCGACGCCGTCTACCTCATCGTGTCCCTGCAGGACACGCAGGAGGCCGCGGTGCGGGCGTTTGACATCGTCGACGGCCGGATCAGCGAGCGGACGGTCTACGTCGACGGGGAAGAGGCGCCGGCCGGCCGACGTTAGGGTGGGGGACAATCCCCCGCACGAGGAGCAGCCCGCCAGCATGCCGATCGAGGTCCGCGTTCCCACCGTTCTCCGGCGCCACACGTCCGGCGAGAAGAAGATCGACGGCGACGGCGCCACACTGCGTGAGCTGGTCGACGACCTCGAGTCGCGCCACTCCGGCCTGAAGGACGCCCTGGTCGGCGAGGACGGGCAGGTTCACCGCTTCATCAACGTCTACGTCAACGACGAGGACGTGCGCTTCCTCGGCGGCATCGAGACGCCGCTCGAAGAGGGCGACTCGGTGTCGATCCTGCCCGCCGTCGCGGGCGGCTGAAGATCACCGTGCTGGCCCGCGACATCAGCGACGCCGTCGGCAACACCCCGCTCGTCGGGCTGCCGAACCTCTCGCCGCGCGGCTACTCGCTCTACCTCAAGCTCGAGGGCCACAACCCCACCGGCTCGGTCAAGGACCGGGTCGCGAAGTATCTCGTAGAGCAGGCCGAGCGCGAGGGCCGGCTCCACCCCGGCAGCCGGGTCCTGGAGCCGACCAGCGGGAACACCGGCATCGCGCTCGCCGCGATCTGCGCGCCGAAGGGGTACAAGCTCACGTGCGTCATGCCGGAGAACACCTCCGTGGAGCGCCGCTCGCTGCTCGAGGCGTACGGCGTCGACATCGTGGACAGCCCGGCCACCGAGGGGTCGAACGGGTCCATCCGGCTGGCGCGCGAACTCGCGGACGCCGACCCGGACGTCTTCATGCCGTTCCAGTACGCCAACCCGGCCAACCCCCGCGCCCACTACGAGACCACCGGCCCCGAGATCCTCCGCGACCTGCCCGACGTCGCTGCGCTCGTCGCCGGGCTGGGGACCGGAGGGACCCTCACGGGCTGCGGGCGGCGCCTGAAGGAGCACGACGCCGCCATCAAGGTGTTCGCTGCCGAGCCCGAGTACGGCGACCTCGTCTACGGGCTGCGCAACCTCGACGAGGGCTTCGTCCCCCCCGTCCTCGACACCGCCGTGCTCGACGGCCGGATCAAGGTCGACTCGCACAAGGCGCTGGTCGCCACCCGCGACCTCGTCGCCGCGGAGGGCGTCTTCGCCGGCGTCTCGACCGGCGCCGCCCTCGCCGTCGCCCAGCGCATCTGCACCCCGCGCCGGCTGCCCGAGGGGTCGAAGGTGGTCGTGATCTCGCCCGACGGCGGTTGGAAGTACCTCTCCACCGGCGCCTACGACCCCGGCGACGTCGCCGCCATCGCGGAGTCGCTGCAGCACACCGTGTGGGCTTGACGCCCTCGCGACGCCTGAGCCGGCGCGGTGAGGAGCGCCGCTAGACTCCCGAGCGTGCCGCCCCGGACCAACGATGCCCCCGCCGATCCGCGCCCGATCGGCGTCTTCGACTCCGGCGTGGGTGGTCTTACCGTCGCGCGGGCGCTCATGGACCTCCTGCCGGACGAGCGCGTGGTGTACGTGGGCGACACCGCGCGGGGGCCGTACGGCCCCCGCGACCTCGGCGAGGTCCGCGGCTTCACCGTCGAGATCGTCGACTGGCTCGCCGCACAGGACACCAAGCTCGTCGTCGCGGCCTGCAACACCGCCACCGCCGCGGCGCTGGAGACCGCGCCCCTGTCCTTCCCCGTCCCGGTCCTCGGTGTCATCGCGCCGGCGGTGGCGGCGGCGGTGCGGGCGACCCGCAACGACCGGATCGGGGTCGTCGGCACCGTGGGGACCGTCCGCTCGGGGGCATACGACCGCGCGGTCGCGGCGGCCGCCCCCGACGTCAAGCTGTTCGCGCAGGCGTGCCCGCGCTTCGTGGAGCTCGTCGAGACGGGGCGCACCACCGACGCCGAGGTGCTCGACGTCGCCGCGGGCTACCTCGCCCCCCTTGTGGCCGCCGAGGTCGACACCGTCATCCTCGGCTGCACCCACTACCCCCTGCTGACCGGGGTCCTGTCCTTCGTCCTCGGACCGGACGTCGTGCTCGTGTCCTCTGCCGAAGAGACCGCGCGGACCGTGTTCGCCCGGCTGGTCCGGGGCGGCCTGCTCGCCCACCAGGCGGTCCCGGCCCACCGGTTCGTCGCGACGGGCGACGGTGCCGCGTTCGCGCGCCTCGCCGAGCGCTTCCTCGGCCCGCGCCTGCGCGACGTCGACGTCGAGCGCCTGTAGATGGCCGCCGGCGCGCGGGTTGTCGTCCTCGGCTCGGCGGGAACCCACGTCGGACCCGGCCGGATGTGCTCCTCCTACCTCGTCGAGGCCGACGGCTACCGGCTCGTGCTCGACTGCGGCAACGGGTCGCTGTCGAACCTCCAGCTGCGCTGCGACGTGGCCGACGTGGACGCCGTCCTGCTGAGCCACCTCCACCCCGACCATGTCGCCGACGTCTACAGCCTGTACTACGCGCTGCGCTTCCACCCGGGAGGGCCGGCCTCCGTGCCCGTCTATGCGCCCGCCGGCGCCCGTGAGCACCTGGCGCGGCTCCTGCCCGCCGAGTCCGTCCCGACGTTCGCCGAGCACTGCCGATTCGAGGTGGCGAAGGCCGGTGACGAACTCGAGCTCGGCCCGTGGCGGGTGACGCTCCACGCGGCGTTCCACCCCGTCGAGACCCTCGCGCCGCGGTTGAGCTACGACGGCACGGTCCTCGCGTACAGCGGGGACAGCGCACCCACGTCCGCCCTGGTGGAGTGCGCCGCGGAGGCCGACCTGTTCGTCTGCGACTCCAGCTGGCTCGAACGCGACGGCCCGCACCCGGGTGGTGTGCACATGACCGGCGCGCAGGCGGGCCGGACCGCCGAGCAGGCCGGCGCCGCGCGCCTGGCCGTGACCCACGTCCTGCCGACGATCGACCCGGCCGAGGTGGCCGCGGAGGCGCGTTCCGCGTTCGCCGGCGAGGTGCTCGCCGCCCACGACCTCAGGGAGATCCGGCTGTGACGGCACGCGCCGACGGACGACCCGCGGACGGGCTGCGTCCGGTCACCTTCTCGACCGGGGTGCAGGAGTACGCGGAGGGGTCGGTCCTCGTCGGCTTCGGGCGCACGCGGGTGCTCTGCGCCGCCTCGGTCGAGCCCGGCGTCCCGCGCTGGCGCCAGGGCCGCGGCGAAGGCTGGGTGACCGCCGAGTACGCGATGCTGCCCAGGGCGACGGCCGAGCGCACCCCGCGCGAGTCGGTGCGGGGACGCATCGGAGGCCGGACCCACGAGATCCAGCGGTTGATCGGCCGCTCGCTGCGCTCGGTCGTCGACCTGCGCGGGTTGGGGGAGCACTCCGTCCACATCGACTGCGACGTCCTGCAGGCCGACGGCGGCACCAGGACCGCATCGATCACGGGCGCCTGGGTCGCGCTCGCGCTGGCCCTCGACCGCCTCGTCGCCGGCGGCCGGCTCGTCCGTCGGCCCCGGCTCGACCCGCTCGCCGCCGTCAGCGTCGGCGTCGTCGGCGGCGCCGCGCTGCTCGACCTGTGCTACACCGAGGACGTGGCCGCGCAGGTCGACATGAACGTCGTGATGGCCGGCGGGGGGCGCTTCGTCGAGGTCCAGGGGACGGCCGAGGGCGCCCCGTTCTCACGCGCGGAGATGGACGGGATGCTCGCCCTCGCGGAGAAGGGCTGTGCGGAGCTGTTCGCCCTGCAGCAGTCGGCGGCGGCGGGCGCGACGTGACCCGGCGGGTCGTCCTGGCGACGCGAAACCCCGCCAAGCTGGCCGAGCTGCGCCGCATCCTCGCCGAGGACGTCGACGTCGCGGACGTCGACCTCGTCGGGGCTGACGAGGTCGACCTGCCTGCGGTCGACGAGACCGGCACGACGTTCGAGGAGAACGCCCTGCTCAAGGCTCGGTCCGCGGTAGAGGCATGCGGACTGCCCGCCATCGCCGACGATTCGGGCCTGGTCGTCGATGCCCTCGAGGGGGAACCGGGCGTCCGCTCCGCCCGGTACGCCGGGACCCCCGGCGACGACGCCGCGAACCTCCAACTGGTCCTGGAGCGCCTCCACGACAAGCCCGGCCGGTCGGCGCACTTCGTCTGCGCCGCCGCGCTGGTCGCCCCCGACGGCAGGGAGTGGACGACCGAGGGCACTATCGAGGGCCATATCGTCGACGGGCCGCGCGGAGAGGCCGGCTTCGGCTACGACCCGGTGTTCCAGCCGCTCGGCGAGTTGAGGACCACCGCCGAGATGGAGCCGGCGGAGAAGGATGCCATCTCCCACCGGGGGAAGGCGCTGCAGGCGCTGCGTGCCGCGCTTCTCGAACTGTAGGCCGCCTGGAGCGGCGGTGGGCGCGGCGGTCAGCGGCCGAGGGCCGTCGCAACGGTCGGGCGCGCCGGTTCCTGCTCGGCGTGCACGCACGAACGGTTCCTGCCCGCGCCTTTGGCCCGGTAGAGCGCCTTGTCGGCGCGCTCGATGAGGCCGGCCTGATCGGCGGCGTCGGCGGGGAATTCCGCGATGCCGGCGCTGACCGTGATCAGGACGTCGACCCCCGCCACGCCGGTCACGGCGAGCTGCGCGCGCACCCGCTCGATGATCTCGGTGGCGGCCGCTGCGTCCGCGGCGGGGAATGCGACCAGGAACTCGTCTCCGCCCACGCGCCCGCAGAGGTCCTGTGGGCGCACGGTGCCCCGGATGGTGTCGGCCAGCAGTCGCAGCGCGGCATCCCCGACCGGGTGCCCCCACCGGTCGTTGATCGACTTGAAGTGGTCGAGATCCAGCAGCGCCACGGTGAGATGGCCGGCGTCCCGGCGGGCGTGGCGCAGCGCGGCCGACAGGTGACCCTGGATGCCGCGGTTGTTCGGCAGGCCCGTGATCGAGTCCTCGAGCGCCAGCGCCGAGAGCTGCTGGTGCGTCGCCTGGAGATCGGCGGCCATCCGGTCGAACTCCCGCGCCAGGGCTCCCAGTTCGTCCGCGCGCCGCCATCCCAGCCGCATGTCCAGGTCGCCCCCGCGGACCCGGCGCATGGCGAGCCGGAGCTCATCCAGGGGACGGAAGATGGCGAGCGTCGCCAGGGCCGGCAGCAGGGCCGCCACGCCGCCGGCGATGCACACCAGCCCGATCCTGAACTGGGCCTGGCGGCGGGCGAGCGCCACGTCGAGCTCGTGCAGGTCGAAGTGCAGCGTCAGCAGGACCCTCGAGCCCGCCACCGGCTCGGTGACGGGATAGGTGAGCAGGAGCGCTCGTGTCCCGTCCACCGTGCGTTCGACGTACCGGACCGCGCCTGTGGGCGGGCCGGTCTCCGCCGCCACCGCGCCGTCGGCCGCCGCGCGGCCCGTGAACGCGGCCAGGTCGATCCGTCCGTCCATGCGCTCGAGGCCCACGCTCGCGCCGAGCAACTCGGGGTGCAGGCGCTGCAACGCCTCGAGATTCTCCCGCAGCCTGCCGGGTCGCCGAAGGTCGTCGGCCGAGAACCCGGCGTCGAAGGAGCGGGCGATGGCGAGGGTGACCTGGCGTCCGGTCTGCCGGTAGGCGCCGGCCAGCTGGGCGTTCATCGACCGCATGAGGGCTCCCGCACAGACCAGTGCCAGGAGCACCACGACCAGGGCGACGCGGGTCCGCAGACCCCCGAGGCGGGGCCTGCGCGCCGTCCTCCCCACTCGTCGCCGGTCCATGCTGCTGTGTCGGCCGATCCCCGCGGCTCTTGAGACCGGACGTCGTGAGGCCGGCCGTCACCTGCGCCGAATTCCGGGCGCGGGGGCAGAATGGTCCGGAGTCGCGTGCGGCAATGGTCCGAATGGGGCATACCGGCACCGGCTCCTGCCGACGAGACTGAGGCTGATGCAGCGCCGACACTTCCGATGGACGTGGAACGCCCCGAGCCTGTGGTCGCCCGGCCCGGGGGAGCAGCCACGCCTCTGGCCGGTGACCGCCGGGGCCCAGATCCTGCTCGCTGCGGCCGACGAGTGGTCGGCGTCGTCGAGGATGGCGTCCGGCAACACCACCGGAGCCGGCGCAGGTTCCGCTCCAGACCCGGAGATCGGTGACCTGGTCGCGGCGTCCCAGAACGGGTCCGCGCAGGCGTTCGCGTCCCTGTACGACCGCTACATCGATCAGGTGTACGCCTACGTCCACCACCGTGTGGGCCACCGGCAGACCGCGGAGGACCTGACCGCCGACGTGTTCGTCAAGGCCCTGCGACGCATCGGCACGTTCCGATGGCAGGGCGTCGACTTCGGGGCCTGGCTGCTGACGATCGCCCGCAACCGTGTCCATGACCATTTCCGCTCCGCCCGTTTCCGGCTGGAGTCGCCGGTCGAGGAGATCTTCGACACGCCGAGAACCGGCGGGTCCGACGACCCCGAAGCCGCAGCGCTCTCCGCCGAGACGGCGCGCCAGGTTCACGCAGCGCTGCGGCAACTGAAGGGCGAGCAGGCCGAGGTGCTCTACCTCCGTTTCATCCAGCACCTCGACGTGGCCCAGACGGCCAGGGCGATGGACCGTAACGAGGGCGCGGTCAGGGCGCTGCAGTACCGCGCCCTCAAGTCACTCGGGAAGCTGGTCAAGACGGACATGGTGCGCGCATGAGGGCCGCGGGTGGCCTCTCAGCCAGGTTTGAGATTGTGCGTGCCATCTCACCGTCCGGCTCGTTAGTTCGGGTGAGCCCATGCTGAAGCGAGCCGAGATCGACCAACTCGCCCGCCTCCTGGACGGGGACTCCCTCTTGGACGAGGGGGTTCTGCCGGGTGCGCGGGAACTCGTCGCGCTCGCAGGGGTTCTGCAGACCGCCACCCTCCCGGTTCCGCGACCGGAGTTCCGGCTCGACCTGCGCACCCGGCTGGTCACAGCCGCACGCGAGCAGGCCTCCGGCCCGGCCTTTCTTGATCGGATCCGGGAAGCGGTCGGCGGCGCCGGCACGCGGTGGTGGTATCCGGCGCGTCTCGCCGCCCTGGCCGTCACAGCCGTGATGGCGCTGTCCGGTGGAGGCGTCGCGGTCGCGGCCGAACGCGCGCTGCCGGGTGACGTCCTCTACACCGTGAAGCTGCAGCTAGAAGGCGTCCGGCTCGCACTGACCTGGGACGACGTCGCACGTGGCCGGCGCATGCTGTCCTACGCCGAGGACCGGCTGGCGGAGGCACGCACCGCCGCAGAGGCCGGCGATCTGGAAGGGGCGGCCGTCGCGTTGCGCGCGGCGGACGGCAC
>JACCXR010000136.1 GCA_013696915.1 Euzebyaceae bacterium | reverse complement strand
GCGAGCTGCTCGACGCGATCTACGCCGCCGGCACCGTGACCGTGTGCACGCCGTGCGCCCTCCGGCGGGGCCTGACGGAAGCGGACTTCCGCCCCGGTACCCAGCTGGCGGGCTCCGCACGGTTCGTGGAGCTGCTGAGCGCCGAGGGGGCCACGGGGCTCGTGTACTGACCCGCCGGTGGCCAGGAGCTCCAGTCACCAGACTGGGGGGCGCGCCGACAGCTGCTGGCCGTTCGGCGGTCGTTTCTCCCGTATACGGCAGGAACCACCGCTGAGGGCTTGAACGCCGCGCCGACGTCGAGCGACCTGGCTGACTAGGGCGGGGGCTCGGACAGGACGGCCTGCAGCTGCGCGGCGGTGTTCTCGCTCACCGCGACGCTGCCGCCGACGAGCACCCCCGCGGAGAACAGTTCGCGCCGCTCCGCGAGGTAGGGGCCCACGGGCGGCGCCTGCGCCAGGTCATCAGGCGGAACGAGCACCAGCGTCGCGTTGAGCCGGGCGGCGAGCGCGCCGGCGGACAAGGCGTCCGGGAAGTTCCCTCCCGTCGCGAAGATCACCGGCACGGCGGGCTCGTCGGCGCGCTCAAGCGCGGCGTCGGCCACGGCCACCGACGTGTCGTACCGGGTGGGGCCCGCGAGGCGCGTCACGGCGTAGCCGAGCGCCGTGAGCCGGGCCTGCACCGCGAGCGACACTGCCGCCGGTCCTCCGAGGATCGTGACCGAACGGACCTGCAGGTCCGCGAGCGCCGCCTCGGTCGACTCTGGAAGGGCGTCCCGGGCCGTCAGCAGTGCGGGCAGTCGGTCCGGGGAAGCGGCGAGCGCGCCCGCGGCGACCGCGTCCGGGAAGTCCTGACCGGAGGCGAGGACCACCTCACCGGTGAGCGGCACGCCCGCTTCGGCCACGGCCGCGACGGCCGTGGCGTAACGGTCTGCGCCCGCCAGCCGGCGGACGTCCATCTCGGCCGCCTGCAGCTCGGCGTCGATGCCGTGGGCCAACGCGACGGGGCCACCGAGCAGCCACACGCGCTCCACGCCCAGCCGCTGGAGCTCGGCGAGCACTGCAGGAGCCAGGCCGTCGGGCGGGGTCAGAAGCAACGGGGCGTCGAGCCCGGCCGCCAGCGCGCCGGCGGACAGCGCGTCCGGGAACGCGGCGGCGGTCGCGAGGACCGCATCGGAGGCGGACGGCCAGAACTGCTGTGATACCTCGACGGCCGTCTCCACCCGGCTCGCGCCGGCGGCGCGCTGGACGGTGATGTCGGACGGACCGGTGGGTGACGGGGACGGCGACGGGCTCGGCGACGGGCTCGGCGACGGCGACGGCGACGGGCTCGGCGACGGCGACGGCGACGGCGACGGGCTCGGCGACGGCGACGGGCTCGGCGAGGGCGACGGCTCGACCGCGGGAGTCGTCACCGTCACGGTGTCGCTGGCCGCGGAATTGTTGCCGGCCGCGTCACGTGCACGGACGGTGTAGGAGTAGGAGGTCTCGGGCGCCACCGCGGCGTCGCGGTACGCGGTCGTCGTCGTGGCCGCGATCAAGGTGCCGTCGCGGTACACGTCGTACCCGGCGACACCGACCTCGTCGGTGGACGCTGTCCACTCGAGGTCGACGCCGGTCTCGTCGGCCGTCGCCGACAGGCCGGTGGGCGCGGTCGGGGGCCGCAGATCCGGTGGCGGAGGGGCCGTTGGGTCGCTGAACTGCGCGAAGCCCTGCTGCCGCTCACCCGACACCCGGGAGAACCGCCCGCCGATGTAGAGCCGTGACAGCCCGGGGTCGGCGGTGACGGCCCAGACGTGGTTGTTGACGATGGGCGCGAAGGAACTCCGGAAGTCGCCGGTCTCGGCGTCGAGCGCGACGAACCGGCGGTACTTCTCCTCGGTGCGGCCGCCGATCCCGATCCAGTGGCCGCCGACGTAGACGGTGCCGTCCATCACGTCGATCGCCTGCGCGTCACCGTCGGCCATGACCCGCCAGCGGCGGCGGCCGGTGTCGGGGTTGAAGCCGTAGACGCGGCCGCCGGGCCCGCCGACCGCGACGACCACGGTGGTCGGCGTGGCGGCGACGTCGAAGACCGGGTGGCCTGCCTCGGGACGGAAGTCGCGGTCGAGGTCGCCGGTGTCCGCGTCGAGCGCTGCCAGGTAGCTCTGCGCGACGTTGCCGACCGCGGTGAAGATGCCGGCCGCGAGGAGCCGGTCGCCGCCGGAGTCGAGGGCCAGTGCCCGCACCAGACCGTTCGCCGAGGGCGTCCACCCCGCAGTGACGGCACCGGTCGCGGTCGACAGCAGCGCGAGCCGCTGCCGGGCCGCACCTGCGATCGACGTGAACGACCCAGCGGCGTACAGCCTGCTGCCGTCGACGACCAGCGCGTGCACGCTGCCGGTGGCCGACGCCGGCCACGCGTCGTCGATCGCACCCGTCGCCGGGTCGACCGCCACGAGGTTGCGGCGTTGCGCGTCGCCGATCCTGGAGAACGACCCGCCGATGAACAGACGGCTGCCGTCGGCCGAGACCGCGAGCGCGTACACGGTTCCCGGTCCGACGGGCACGTCGAACGCGGGGTCCACTGCGCCGGTCGCGACGTCGATCGCGGCCACGCGCTGGCGGACGAGCGTCTCGCTCCCGGAGCGCACCTCGGTGAACTCCCCGCCGATGTAGACCCGGTCCCGGAAGCGGACGATGGCGTTGACCTGGCCGTTCGCGCCCCAGGTCTCGTCCGGGGTGGCGCGCAGGGCCGCCTGCGCGGGAAGCGCCGGCATCCCGGCGGCGGCGACGACGAACAGCGGCACGAGCAACCGTGCAAGGACCTTCATCAGCGCGCCGCTCCTCCCGAGGCCGGGACTGCGATCCCCACGGAGAGTCGCATGCCACCATCTGCGGCCGGGGACGTCAACTGTGCGTGGTTCGCACGCGGGTGAAACCCGGCCCGACCGGACCGCGGCGTGGCTCAGCAATCCCATGACGGTCGCTGCGCGACCGCCACACCGAGGTCACTGAGAATCGCCTCGGCCGAGCCTCGGCGATTCACGGATCAGCGGCGCTCCAGATGGATGCCGCACTCGGTCTTCGCGCTGGTCGACCACCGACCGGCACGGAGGTGCTCGCCGGGACGGATCGGACGGGTGCAGGGGGCACAGCCGATCGAGGGGTAGGCGACGCCCGCTGCCCGACCGGCGAGGGGATGGCGGGGGAGGTCATGGCGGTCGAGGTAGTCGGTGACGTCGGCGGCGGTCCAGCGCGCCAACGGGGCGACCTTCACCATCGGGCGGCCCCCGCGGAGCACCGACTCGACCACCGGCGTGGCGGAACGCTCCAGGGTCTGGTCGCGGCGGACGCCCGACGCCCAGCCGCCGTACCCGGCGAGCGCGGCGTCCAGGGGCGCCACCTTGCGGATCGCGCAGCACACGTCCGGATCGCGGAGGTACAGCCCCCCACCATGGGCGCGCGCCTGCTCGCTCACCGCCAGCGCCGGCCGCAGGTCACGGACGTCGGTGAGGCCGAGATGCTGCGCCAGGGTCCGCCGGTAGACGAGCGTCTCGGGGAAGTGCAGTCCGGTGTCGAGGAACAGCACCGGCAGGTCCGGGGCGACGAGGGTCACCAGGTGCAGCAGCACCGCGCTGTCCGCGCCGAAGCTCGAGCTCACCGCGAAGCGGGGCACCGCGCCGACGGCCCACGCGAGCGTCTGGGATGGCGGCGCCAGGGCCAGGCGGTCGGCGGCTTCCGCCACGTCCAGTGTCGGCGTCACGGCGGTCACCACGTGAGCACGGCGTCGGCGCGCCGCAGGAGCTCGGCGAGGGTGTCGTCGTCGACGGCCCGCACGCCGTCGACAAGGTCGCCGGAGGACAGCCCGAGCCGCTGGAGGTCCTCGACGGCGGCGTAGACCCCGATGCCGCTCTCCACGAGCCCGCGCAGGTCCTGGGCGCTCGCGGCCGGCGGCAGGGCGGTGCCGGCCAGCTCGCCGGGCCGGACCTCGCCTTCGGCCACGGCGAGTTCCACCCCGTTCCCACGCAGGACGAGGACGAGGTCGACGTCCTCAGCGACGCCGTAGGCGTTCGCCTCGAGGGATGGCTCGACGGGTCGCACGGCTCCTGGAGCGCTGCGGATCAGGCTCACCACACGACGCGCCATCAGCCCACCCCCACGGACAGCACGAGGTCGGCGGCCCGGACGAAACCCCACAGGTCGGCGTGGTCACCGGGGACGACGCCGGGCGCCTGGCGGTCGGCGACGCCCATGGCGACGGCGGCGTCGGCCTCCACCACCCAGTCCAGCGTCCCTCCGTGGACTCCACGGCGGAGCAGCGCGGCCACCGCCGCGGGCACCTCGCCGGTCCCCGCCGACAGCGCTGCGGCGGTGTCGTGCGCGAAGACGGACACCCGATGACCGCGGGCGAGGATGCGCTCCGCGAGCTTCAGGGCGGTCAGCGTGCGCTCGGTCGCGCGGCCGTCGTTCAGCAGGAGCGCCACGGACCGCGCCACTACAGCCACATCACCTTGTCTGCGCCGTCGAGCACGAGGCCGGCGACCTCGTCCAGGTCGACGGTCTTGACGCCGTCCAGCATCCCGTCACCCCGGATCGCGCGTCGGCGCAGCGCATCGTCGTGGGCGAGGACCACCACACCCGCAGCAGCGCCGTCCTTCACCGCCTCGGCGTGGGCGTGGCCGCGCCGGGCCGACGAGGCCGCGCCGTCGAGGAGGACGACGGTCACGGCGTCCCCGCCGGCGACCCATCGACGGGCCAGGCGCAGCGCCCACGGGAGGTCGCCGGACACGAGCAACGCGATGCGCATCGTCACGCCGCCCCGGCGCCGGGGTGTATCCGCCAGCCCGTCACAGCCCGCCCTTGCGGATCAGCAGCCGGATCGCCGGACGCCCGGCGGCGTCGGTGGCGCGCTCGACGCCGAGCAGGACGTGACCGGCCCGGTCCGCCCAGCGGGCGAACGCCGCGGGCGACCCCGGGCCCTCGGCGAGAACCTCGAGGACGTCGCCGGTCCGCAGCCCGGTGACCGCGCGCATGGCCCGCACGACGCCCGTCTCCCGTGGCTGGCCGCGGGTGTCGACGGTCTCGGCGGGAGTGACTGGGCCGCGGCCGGTGGCGGCCGCTGCGGCCTCGGCCCGCCACGCCCGGCCCCCCGCCGGGACCGAGCCGGCCTCCGTGAGGGTCACACGCACCCCGGCTCCAGCGAAGGCCCCTCCCAGCAGACCGCGTTCCAGGACGCCGGCCAGCGGGGGGTCCACGCGGTCCACCAGCGCGACCAGCGGCCGGATCCCCGCAACCTCCACCCAGTCGCTGCCGGCCCTGAGCACCCGGGCCTCGGGCGCGTGGGACCGCAGCGCCCGTACGACCGTCTGCGCTGCGCTCTCCAGACGCCGGCCGTCGGCCGCCGGTTCTCCTCGGGCGGGGAGGGCGGCGACGAGGCGGCGACCCTCGGCGGTGGCGGCCTCGTGGACCCGGCAGGCGGCGGGCTGGTCGGTCGGCGCATCCCCGACGAGTCCCACGAGCACCCGCACGACCAGCGCCGCCGCGGAGGTGCCCGCGCCGAGGCCGGCGTCGACGCCCGCCGCCTCGGTCTCGTCCCGCGCGAGGTACACCTTCGCCGGCCGCCCGCCCCCGGGATGCTTGCGCCGGCCGACAACCGCAAGACCCGCGTCGGCGAGCAGTTCGAGGTGGGTCCGGGCGACGTTCGGGTGCAGCTCGAAGACCGCCGCGACATCGCGGACGGTCAGTGCCACCCCGGCCTGGCGCAGGTGCTCGTAGATCCCCGCACGCGTCGGCGACCCCAGGGCGCGCGCCACGCTGATCCCCGCCCGCCGCGCGGTGCGGTCAGGCGCGGGCAGCGGGACGGGGAGGGGCACGCACATCTCCTGCAGACGGGTTTTCACTGGTGCGAGCCGTTTTACCCGCCGTTGGGCGCCCGCACCATCAGGGAAACGGTGATTACCCGGTCGGGTCGGCCGGATCCAGATGGAACGTGGGCGTGGCGCCGGAGAGCCTGAGGACCCCCGGGAGGACCACGGCCTGCTGGACGCTCACGCCGCCCGGCAGGGCGGGCAGCGGGACGGTGACCTCGCCGAGGTTGAGGATCGGCGCCGTCGGGCGGACGACGATGGCGCCGCCCTCGACGCCGACGGTGCCCTCGATCGGGAACCCCGCCACGGTCAGTCGCGCGAGGCCGTCGAGCAGCTCGATCTCGCCGATCGCTGCGACCGGCCCCAGGAGGCGCTCGACGTCGCCGGCGTCGAGGTCCGCCTCGAAGCTCGTCGGGCCCGCCTCGATGGGGACGTCGGCGCTCGACAGGTCGGCGAGGCGCAGGCGGACGTCGGTGAGCGTCGCCCGGAGCTCGCTGAGCTCGGCGTCGGTGTCCTCCAGCGGCACGTCCGCGGCGACCAGGTCCACCCGCGGGACCACACCGGTGAGCAGGCGGAGACTCACAGGCCAGCCCTGGAGATCCACGGTCGCGGGGGCGCCGATCTCGGCGCTGACCTGCTCCGAGACCTGCTGCTCGGCACGGCGCGTCACGGCCGCGTCGGCGACGGCGCCCAGGCCGAGGAGCACGGCGACCGTGGTCAGGAAGGCGATCGCACCGCGCATCTACGACAGCGTGGCCCGCGCGAGCAGGTAGACCGCGGGCGCGCCGAGCAGGACGGCGTCCACGGTGGCGAGGAGGCGGCCGTCCCCCAGCCGCGGGCGGTCGCGATCGAGCGCGATGCCCGCCTCGGTCGCGAGCGCATCGGCCAGGCGCACCCCGCAGACGGCTGCGAACATGGCGACCAGGGCGGTCCGGGTCGCGACCAGCGGCGTGAACGGCGGATCGGCGACCGCGGCGAGGGCCGCTGCGGCGGCACCAGCGGCCACGAGCGGGACGGCGAACTCACCCAGGACTCCCGGCGCGCCGCGGCCGCGGCGGAGCGC
>JACCXR010000129.1 GCA_013696915.1 Euzebyaceae bacterium | reverse complement strand
CGGTTCGGCGAGGGCGCGGCCGTACCAGGAACCGGTGCACAGCGTGACGGCCACGTCGAGGTCCGCGTCGGGGTCGATCAGGCCGAATCGCTGCGCCCGTTCGAGGATGGCGCGGATGCGGCCGCGGCGCGGGGCGACGACCTTGGCCCGGTAACGGGCGAGCACCTCGGGAGCGGTGTTGTCCTGCAGCATTGTGCCGACCAGGGAGAGCCGTCCTGGTCGGGAGACGCTGCGCTGGAAGTTGGCCAGCTCAGCGACGAGGTCGGCCAACGGGTCCTCGGAGGGTCCGTCAGGTCCGGCGTCTACGGCGAAGTGCAGGGTGGCGGTGGCCAGACTGGCCTTGGTGGGCCAGCGGCGATAGAGCGACTGCCGGGTCGTCTGTGCTTCGTGGGCGATGGCGGTCAGCGACATCGCCTCATAGCCATGGGTGGACAGGTGCCGGTTCGCGACGGCCAGGACGCGGGCGTCGATGTCAGGGTCGCGGGCTCGACCTCGCCGCTGCTCAACAGTTGACGTCTGGTCTTGCATCCCAATACGGTACTGCATCGCATTGCTAAAAGCCCACTCACGAGGTTGGGGAGTACGCGTGGTCATCGAGTACATCCGCTACACGGTGCCGTCGGCGCGGGCCGAGGAGTTCGAGAACGCCTACCAGCGGGCCGGGCGGGTCCTGGACGCAGACCCGCACTGCGTGCGGTGGGAGGTGGCCCGGGGGGCGGAGGAGCCGGAGCACTTCGTGGTGCGTATCGAGTGGGACTCGATCGAGGGCCACGAGCAGGGCTTCCGATCAAGCCCGCAGTTCGGCGAGTTCTTCGCCGCCGTCAAGCCGTTCTTCGACCAGATCCAGGAGATGAAGCACTACCAGCTACGGCCCCCGGGCGCGACGCCGTGACCCGGCCGAGCGCTGGCCGTGGCACGCGCAGATGCACCCGCCGAAGAGGGAGGAACTCATGATTGATCTCGACGGCAACGTGCGCCGGCTGCTGGACAGCACTGACGACCTGCTTGCCGGCGAGCGACGACCAAGCTTCGGTGCCGGCAACCTGATGTTGCTGAGCTCGGCGAGGCGGCCGCTGCCCTGCAGGACCTTGTCCTCGGGCTGGCCGACCCACCTTGGAACATGCCCGGGCAGCCGAACCTCGAGTCGTGACCGAGCCCGGGCAGCCCTAAGCTAAGGGAAGTTCACCTCTTTGGGGGAGAAGGGGCGTGCCTGGCGGTTGGCCGCGAACAGCACCCCGAGCACCCGGTCGCCGAGCTTCAGCGGCACCCCGAGGATGGCGTTGAGCTGTTCCCCGCCGACGGCGTCGTCGATGGCGGCCGTGTGGCGGAACCGACGGTCGTGCAGGTAGTCGGAGGTGAAGTAGGGCATCGCCGTCTGGGCGACGAGGCCTCCCAGGCCGACACCCAGCGGCAGCCGGAGCCGGCCGAACTCGGGGGTGACCATCCCGTCCGTCACCCGCATGTAGGTGTCGCCGCTCTCCTCGTCGATGAGGGTCAGGTACGCGGTGTCGGCGTCGAGCAGCTGACGGGCCCGCCGGGCGATCGCCTTGAGGACCCGCTCCACGTGACGGATGGAGATGTGGTCGCCCGCCGTCTCGTACAGCGCGGCCAGTTCCAGCTCGCGGTGGCGGCGCTCCTGCAGCACGGACCGGAGCTGCATGGCGAGCACGGTCGCTTCTCGCAGGGCTTCGAGGCGGTCGCCGTCCAGGCCCCGCTCACGGGCGTCCCGCAGCGGCTCCTCGAACGCCTCGACCGGCGCTTCGGCCAGAAGGCGCTGCAGGAACGGGTATTCGTCCACCGTCCGTCGGATGCTAGCGACGCCGACGGGCGCGCACGCCTGCTGCTCCGGCGGCCAGGGGTGACCGTCCACGCCGGCGCCGGCGCGGCGGGGCCCGGGCTTCGGTGGCGGCGCGTTCGCAGGTGGGATCTTCGAACTGTCGAAGATCTCACCCCGGAGGGCCATGAGGGCGGACGGGCGACGGGGAACGCGGTCAGCACCTGCGAAAGAACCGGCACCTATTGACGGTCCTGAGTGACAGCGGCAGGATCTGGCTTCGCTGGCCCGGGATTGACAGTGCAGGCGGGCACGCGGAAGGCAGGACGTGGGGCTCGTTCGGCGGCCCGCTGCCTCCGCGTCCTCTGCGCGTAGGGAAGGGGGTGGAGGGAACTTTCCGGGGCTGCCGCGGCATCGTCCTCCCACCCATGAATGAGGAGTTGTAATGCGACGTCTCGCTCGACTGTGCCTCCTATTCGCCTCAATCGCCGGATTGCTGGCCGTGACGCTCCCTGCGGCCGCCGAGCAGGAGCAGCCCGTACCGGCGACCGGTGACCTGGAGGACCGCGTCCCGGGTTTCCTCGACCGGCTCGAGAACTACCGCCCAGCTGACGACACCGTCTCGTCCGCGGGGGAGAGCCCGCCGACGATCCAGCGCCACGCGGAACGGCCCAACTTCAACCTCGAAGAGCTCGGGCACAGCTTCAACCCCGCGAGCTTCTTCCACCCCGAGCTGGCGCCGCCGGAGATCAACTCCGACCTCGCCTTCTGGGGCAACCACGTCTTCCAGGGCAACTACGACGGGTTCCGGGTGATCGACGCTAGCGACCCGAACAACCCGGTGGAGATCTCGCACGCCCGCTGCAACGGCAACCAGGGCGACATCGTCGTCTGGGAGAACATCCTCGTGCGCTCGTGGAACTCGCCGGCCGGCCCGGCGTCGCGGTGCGACGGCGAGGCGGTGCCCGTGGGGTGGGAGGGCCTGCACATCTGGGACATCAGCAACCTCGCGCAACCGGACATGATCGCCTCCGTCGAGCTGCCGTGCGGCTCGCACACGGCCACGGCCGTTCCGGACCCGGAGAACAACCGGCTGCTCGTCTACAACCAGGGCGCCGGTGGACCGTGCTACTTCATCGACATCGTCTCGGTCCCGCTGGACGACCCCGCGAGTCCCGAGCTGATCTGGCAGGAGCCGCTGCGCGGACAGAACGGCTGCCATGACTCCGGGGTCATCCTCGGCGATGTCAACATGATGGTGTGCGCCAGCGGCTCGTCGGCCAACGTCTTCGACATCGGCGACAACGACTGGGAGGGCGGTTCCCTCGACGATCCCGAGTTCCTCTACACCATCGAAGAAGAGGGCGTCGGGCGGAAGCCGCCGGGTGAGGACCACAGCGGCGGCTGGCACTCGGCCACGTTCACCTGGGACGGCGAGGTCATCATCCTCGGCTGGGAGCCGGGTGGAGGCGCCGCGCCCGAGTGCGAGGCCACCGACCCGGACTTCACGAAGAGCGCGTTCTTCTACGACGCCGCCACCGGTGCCAAGCTCGGCCAGTGGACGCTCCCCAGGGCGCAGACCGCGGAGGAGAACTGCACCATCCACAACTACAACGTGGTGCCGACGCGCGACGGCCGCGACATCCTGGTGAGCGGCAACTACCAGGCCGGCACGTGGGTGACCGAGTTCACCGACCCCGCCATGCCACGTGTCCTGGCCTGGTCCGATCCGGAGCCGCTGGACCC
>JACCXR010000109.1 GCA_013696915.1 Euzebyaceae bacterium | reverse complement strand
GGCCCGTAGTCGGACGGCCGGGGCCGGTCGTCGGCGTGGCGTGTAGCGTCGACCTTGATGACGACGACGCCGGTGCGGCCGCGCAACGACCCCGCCCAGTACGACGACCTGGTGGCCGAATGGTGGCGCCCCGCCGGCGAGTTCGCGGCGCTGCACTGGCTGGCCGAGGCCCGCGCCCGGCTCGTCCCTCCGCCCGGCCGTCCCGGCGCGCTGCTGCTCGACCTCGCCTGCGGTGGCGGCCTGATGGCCGGCCGGGTCCCCGGGTACCGCCACGTCGGCGTCGACCTGTCCGCGTCGGCCGTGGCCGTCGCCGCGACCAGGGGCATCGCCGTCGTGCGGGGGGACGTCGCGGCGCTCCCCGTCGCCGACGGGGTCGCCGACGTCGTCCTCGCCGGCGAGATCTTCGAGCACGTCGACGAGCTCGAGCGGACGGTCGCCGAGATCGCGCGCGTGCTGCGACCCGGCGGCATCCTCGTCTGCGACACGATCAACGCGACGTGGTGGGCCCGTTTCTCGCTCGTGACCGTCGGCGAGCGCCTGCCCGGTGGCCCCCCGCGCCGCTGCCACGACCCGGGCCTGTTCGTGCCGCCCGAGCGTCTGCGGGCGCTCTGCGCGGCCCACGGCATCGCGCTGGCGGTGTCGGGGCTGCGGTTCTCGGTGCCCGACTTCGTCGCCTTCCTGGTGTTTCGGCGGCGCAAGGTGCGCATGCTCCCGACGCGGTCGCTGGCGGCCGTATACCAGGGAGTCGGCAGGAAGGCCGCACGATGACCGCAGCACCGGTCGCCGCTGGGGCGGCCGAGGCCGTCGCGGCGGCGGAGCGGCTCGTCCCCCGGCTGGCCGAGCGGGCGGCCGCCCACGACCGCGACGCGGCCTTCCCGGTCGCCGACTTCGACGACCTGCGCGCGTCGGGACTGCTGGGGCTGCTGGTGCCCGAGCGGCTCGGCGGCTGGGGGGCCGGTTTCCGCGCCTACGTCGACGTCGCCGTGAAGCTCGCCAGCGGCAGCCCCGCCACCGCGCTGCTCTACAACATGCACGCATCCGTGACGGGAGCGCTGGCGACCGTGCCGGAGGACCTCGCCCGCCAGTTGGGCGCGCCCGAGTCCTTCTTCGCCATGCGCGACCGGGTCCTGCGCGCGGCGGCCGGCGGGGCGGCCTACGGCGTTGCCATCACGGAGCGCGAGGCCGGCTCGCGACTGTCCGCGGTGCAGACGACGTACGCGCGCGAGGGCGCCGGCTACCGCCTGAGGGGGCACAAGTCGATCTGCTCGGGGGCCGGGCATCTCGACGCCTACCTGCTCGCGGCGCGCGCGGAGGACGCGCCTGCATCCGAGGACGGCCGCGTGTCGTACTTCCTGGTCCCCGGAGGGCGGGGGCTGTCGGTCGAGGACACCTGGGACCCCCTCGGCATGCGGGCCACCGCCAGCAACGGGTTCACCCTGGACGCGGCGGTGCCCGCCGACGCGCTGGTCGGCGGGGTTGAAGGGCTCGCGGTGCTCCTCGCCTACGGCCTGCCGCAATGGCTGGTCGCCTCGTACGCGGCGGTGTACGTCGGTGTCGCGGAGGCGGCCGTCGCGGAGGCGGCGCGCTACCTCGGCGACCGGGTTGCGCACGCGACGGGCGGGAGCCCGTCGGCCACCAGAGGGGCGCTCACGAAGCTCGGCGCGGTCCGGGCGCGCCTGGGCCGCGCCGACGCGCAGGTCGCCGCCGCCCGCCTCGTCCTCCAGGAGGCGGCGGCCCGCGCGGACGCCGCACCGGGGGAGCCGGAGACGAACCGGTGGGTCTACCGGTCGAAACTGCTGGCGGGCGACACCGCTCAGGACGTCGCCGCAAGCCTCGCCGAGGCCTGCGGCCTGGGTGCGCTGCGCCGCGGCGGGGTGCTGGAACGGCTGCTGCGCGACGCGCGCAGCGGGGCGCTCATGCCACCGCCGAGCGACGTCTGCGCCGACGTCCTCGGGACCGCGGCGCTCGGTCTCGATCCGGTCGCCGGCACGGACGTGCGGCCGTGGTAGCGGCATGGACCGGCCGCGTCGTCGGCGCGGGGGTCGCCGTCCCCGCGGTCCTGCCGCAGGACCGGCTGTGGGACGACTTCTTCGCCGAGCACTACGCCGGCAGCGAACTCGCGCGCCGGGTGTGGACGAACTCGGGGGTCGCGACCCGCAACGGCGTGGTGGATCCGCGGGTGGAGGACGTGAGCGGCTGGTCGACGGGGGCGCGGATGCGCCGCTTCGTCGAGGAGGCCATGCCGCTGGGCAAGGAGGCGCTCGCCCTGTGCCTCGACGATGCCGGGATCGATCCCCGCGACGTCGATCAGCTGACGGTCGTGTCCTGCACCGGGTACGCCACCCCGGGGCTGGACATCCTGCTCGCCCGCGACCTCGGGATGCGCTCCGACGTGCAGCGGCTGCACGTCGGCCACATGGGCTGCTACGCCGCGCTGCCTGGACTCGCCACCGTCGCCGACGCGGCCGCCGCTCGGGGCAAGGTCGGCCTCCTGCTCTGCCTCGAGCTGACCAGCCTCCACATCCAGCCGCCGTCGGCGGACCGCGAGCAGATGGTCGCGCACTCCCTGTTCTCCGACGCCGCCGCCGCCGTCGCGGTCCTGCCGTCCCCGGCCCCCGGGCTGGAGGTCGTCGACCTGGTCGCCCGCACCGACGTGACCGGCTCCGCGCTGATGACGTGGGACGTCACCGACCTGGGCTTCCGCATGGGCCTGTCGTCGAAGGTGCCGCGCGTGCTGCGCGAGCACGTCGCGGAGGTCGTCGCCGAGCTGCTCGACGCCCACGGCCTGCGGGTCCCCGACGTCGCGGGCTGGGTGGTGCACCCGGGCGGACCCCGCATCATCGACGTCGTCGCCGACCGCCTGGGCCTGGACTCCTCGCGCGTGGCGGACTCCCGGGCGGTGCTGCGCGAGCACGGCAACTGCTCCTCCGCGACGGTGCTCATCATCCTCTCCCGTCTCCTCGCCGCCGGGACCCTGGAGGCGGGCGACCCGGTTGTGTGCCTGGCCTTCGGCCCCGGGCTCACGCTGTACGCGACGCTGCTCCGCGCCGCACCGGGATGACCTGCCCACGCTGCGCGGCCCCGCAGGACGGCAGCCCGAACTTCTGCACCGCCTGCGGCTACGACCTGCGGCCGTCGCCCGAGCGCCCCGCAGCGCGACCGCTGCCGCCACCGGTGGTCCGCCTTGTCGCCTGTCCCGCCTGCGGCGCGTCGAACGCCGCCAGCCGCCGCCACTGCGGCCGCTGCCGGTCCGCCCTGCACGAGGCCCCGGCGACGGCGACGCGCGCGGAACCGGAGGCGGCCGGCGGTCGCGAGCCGGAGCAGCGCGACTCGTCCCCCATCCTGCTCGTCGTGACGCTGGTCGCCGCGCTCGCGATCGTCGGGGTGCTCCTCAGCCTGCTCGGCGCGCAGGGCGTGGGCTTCCTGGCAGGCCCGCCGGAGGAGCCGACCGAGGCCGCCGCCGGGTCCCCCGTGCTGCTGGCGGCGCGGGCGACCGCGTCCTCGACGCTGCAGGGCTCGGGGACCACGAGCTACGACCCGGCGAACCTCGTCGACGGCGACCCGGAGACCGCGTGGAACGAGGGGTCGCGCGGGGACGGCGTCGGCGAGTGGGTCGAGCTGACCCTGGCCGCCCCGGCGGACGTCACGCGCGTCCTGCTGTGGAACGGCTACCAGAAGGGCGAGCAGTTCCCGCAGAACGGCCGGGTCCGGCAGCTGCGCATCGACGCGGGCGAACGGACCTTCGAGGTCGAACTGCTCGACGTCGAGGGGCCGCAGGCCGTGAACCTGCCGCAGCCGGTCCGCGCGCAACGGGTCCGCCTCACCATCGACGACGTCTACGTCGGGGACCGCTACCCCGACGTGGCGCTCAGCGAGATCGAGGTGTACGGGGTGCCTTGAACCCGGGCCGTTCGTGGCGGCGCGGGTTTACTCCGAGTAGGTGTAGAGGGTCACGGCGTCGCCGCGCTCCACCGTCTCGCCGGGCTGCGGCAGCTGCTCCTCGACGAGGCCGACCCGGCCGCGCACGAACGGCCCGAACACGGTCCGCTCCCTGGCCACGACCTCGACGACGAGCCCCTCGGCCTCGAGGGCCGCCTTGCCGTCGCCGATCGCGTCGCCGCGCACGTCGGGCATCGCAAACGTCACCGGGCCCAGCGACACGACCACCTCGACGGTCGTGCCCTTGTCGACGGTCTGGCCGGGGGCGAGGGAGGCGTGCACCACCCGCCCGGCCTCGGGGACCTCGTCGCTGTACTCCTCGCGGAAGTCGCCGGTGAGCTTCGCCTCGGCGAGCAGGGCCTCCGCCTCCTCGCGGGTCGCGCCGGCGAGGTTCGGGACCTCGACCTGCTCGATGCCGAGCGAGATGGTCAGCTGCACCCCGGCGCCCTCGTCGACCGCGGCGTCGGGCTCCGGCGCCTGCGCGAGGACCTGGCCGCGCGGAACGTCGTCGGAGAACGCCTCGTCGCGGCTCACCTCGAACGCGTGCGGGGCGAGCAGTGCCAGCGCTTCCTCCTCGGGCAACCCAAGGACCTGCGGCATCGCGACCGAGCGCGGTCCGGCCGACAGCACCGCGGTCACCGTGCCGCCGCGCCGCAGCTGCGTCCCGGCGGCCGGGTCGGAGGAGACGACCGCCCCCTCCGGGACGTCGAGGGAGTGCACCGGGTCGGCGGCGACGAGCGACAGGCCCCGCTCCTGGAGTGCCGCGAACGCTTGGTCCTGCGGCAGGCCGACGAGCCGGGGCACGCCCTCCAGGGGCGCGATGACGCGGTCCCACACCGCGTACGAGCCGCCGGCGACGCCGGCGAGCAGCAGGAGGGTGAGCAGGATCGCGGACAGCACGGCCGAGGCGCGGCGGCGGGCCGGGCGGGCCGCCGCGGAGGGTGGGCGGGCCGGCCTGGAAGGCGGGCGGGCCGGCGCGGAGGGGGTGCGAGCAGGCCCGGAG
>JACCXR010000111.1 GCA_013696915.1 Euzebyaceae bacterium | reverse complement strand
GTCCACTTCTGGCGCGGCCCCCTTCCTGGCTCGGGTTGTCCAGGTCTGGGAGCCGATCCTGGGATCACTACACCGAATGACGTGTACGAGTACGTCCGGGTCGACAACCGGACGGACCCGCCGACGGAGACGGTGCTGTCGCGGACGTGCTTCCCGCCGGAGGCCGCGCCGCCCGTCACGCCCCCTCCGCCGCCGCCGCCGACCCTGGCCGAGATCACCGCGATCGCCCAGGAGGCCATCCCCGTGCCGGCGGTGACGCTCAACCCGCGAATAGACGGGCTCACCGGGCTGGAAACCTGGCTGTGGCACGACGGCCCCACCGAGGTCAGCGCCACCGCATCGGTGCGCGGCTACGCCGTGACCGCGACCATGACCGCCGGCCGGTTCTACTGGGACATGGACGGCGCCGGCCTGGACCCCCGCAACCAGCTGGTCGAGGCGGCCCGCCCCGGCAGCGAGGCCCAGCCCGCAGCCACCCACCTGTATGAGCTGAAAGGCGACTACCAGGTGCTCACCCAGGTCGTGTGGGACGGCGCCTGGACGTTCACCGGCCCCGGCGGCGCGATCGCCTCGGGCACGCTGCCGACCATCCGCGCGACCGGCTCCCGGGCCTACCACGTCGCCGAAGCCACCGCCGTCCTGGTGGACTGACCGGGGTCTGTCGACGCGGTTACCACCCTCGTAACCCAGTCGACACACCCCGGGGTCATGGGCCCCGAACGCCGCCGCGCAGACCTCGCCGACGACGCCGAATACACCCGCAACCGGGTTGGTCGCCGCCGAAGCCTCACCGTCTAGCATTCGACCGACCACCGTCGGCGCCGACAGCGACGCGCCCGCGGGGCAGGAGCGCGTCATGGAAGCACTGCACATCGTCCGCGTCGTGGCCGCGCTGGCCGTGCTGGCGGTGGCCGGCGTCCTGGCGGCGAGACGGCTGTGGTTCCTCTACCGGCTCACGCGCGTCGCCCGGCCCATGCCGGACAGGATGCACGGCCCACTCACCCGGAAGCTCCGCTACCAGCTGCGCCACGTGCTCGGCCAGTCGAAAATCCTGCAGTGGAGCGGCGCCGGCGTCCTCCACGCCTTCATCTTCTGGGGCTTCATCATCCTGCAGAGCCAGACCCTGGAAGCCGTCGGTGAGGTCTTCGACCCGCGCTTCCACATCCCGCTGATCGGCCGCAGCGAGCTGCTCGGGTTCCTCCAAGATCTGTTCACGGCGCTGGTGCTCGTGGGCGTGGTCGGGTTCGCCCTCATCCGGCTCGTCCAGGCGCCCCAGCGGCTCGGTCGCGGGTCACGGTTCTCCGGCAGCAACCTCGACCAGGGCTGGTACGTGCTCCTGTTCGAGTTCGGCCTGCTCTACACCGTCATGGTCCTGCGCGGCACCCGCTACGCCCAGGGGACGCTGCCCTATCCCGACGGTGCGTTCCTGTCACGGCTCGTCGGCGAGCAGCTCAGCGGGCTCTCGGAGTTCCGGCTCGAGGTCGTGGCGACCGTGTTCCTCGTCGCGCACCTCTCGGTCTTCTCGGCGTTCCTGCTCTACACGCTGTACTCCAAGCACCTTCACGTCTTCACGGTCGTGCCGAACGTGCTGTTCGCGCGGCTCCCGAAGGCGCTCGGCAAGCTCGAGGCCGAGAAGATCGACGTCGAGAACATGAGCGAGGACGACGTCCTCGGCGTCGGCGAGCTCGAGCACTTCGGGTTCAAGCGCTACCTCGACATGTACACCTGCACCGAGTGCGGGCGCTGCCAGAGCCAGTGCCCCGCCTGGAACACCGGCAAGCCGCTGTCCCCGAAACTGCTGATCATGGACCTGCGGGACCACCTGTGGGACAAGGCGCCGTACATGCTGGACCCGGCGCTCGCCGAGAAGCACAGCGACGTCGACGTCCTCAACATGGCGCTCGTCGGCGACGAGCCCGGCCAGGACAACGCGGTCATCGACTTCGACGTGCTCTGGTCCTGCACCACCTGCGGAGCCTGCGTCGAGGAGTGTCCGGTCGACATCGAGCACGTCGACCACATCCTCGACCTGCGCCGCTACAAGGCGCAGATGGAGTCGAGCTTCCCGACCGAAGCGGGCGGGATGCTCCGCAACATCGAGAACTCCGGCGACCCGTGGGGGCTCGGCCAGTCCAAGCGCATGGAGTGGGCCGCCGGCCTGGAGGTCCAGGTGGTCGACGGCCGCATCCCCGACGACGTCGACTTCCTGTTCTGGGTGGGGTGCGCCGGCGCACTGGAGGACCGGTCGAAGAAGGTCACCCGCACGATCGCCGAGCTGTTCCAGGCCGCCGGCGTGCGCTACGCCGTCCTCGGTCCGAGAGAGTCGTGCACCGGCGACCCGGCCCGGCGGCTCGGGATGGAGTACCTGTTCCAGATGATGGCCCAGGCCAACGTCGAGACGCTGAACGGCGTCGGCGCGAAGACGGTCGTCACGTGGTGCCCGCACTGCTTCAACACGCTGCGCAACGAGTACCCCGACTTCGGCGGGAACTACGAGGTCATCCACCACACCCAGCTGCTGTCCCGCCTGGTGGCCGAGGGCCGGCTGGCGCCGCGGTCGGCGATCGAGAAGACCGTCACGTACCACGACCCCTGCTACCTCGGCCGGCACAACGACGTCTACGACCCGCCGCGGGCGGTCGTCGACGCGGTCGCCGGCCTGAAGAAGATCGAGATGCCGCGGTGCCGCAACCACGGCTTCTGCTGCGGCGCCGGCGGCGCGCGGTTCTACATGGAGGAGACCGTCGGCAAGCGGGTCAACCACGAGCGCATCGAGGAGGCGCTCGAGCTCGAGCCCGACTACGTGTCGACGGCCTGCCCGTTCTGCCTGGTCATGCTCGACGACGCCAAGAACGACAAGGTCTCCCAGGGTGCGGTCGCCGAGGGCCGCGTCCGCGTGGTCGACGTGTCGCAGATCCTGGCCGAGTCGCTGCTGCCGGTCGCCTCGGTCAACGGCGACGCCGGGCACCCGTCGGCGGCGCCGGAGGGCGTGGCGGCGGGCTCCACGGCGCTGCCCGACCAGCCGACGGGCCTGCAGTAGCCGCCGCCGCGGCGGGCGTGGGATCCGCCGGCAGGACCGGGTCGGACCCGGCGTCGGCGGCCGCGCGCAGTTCGGCGAGGAGCATGCCGGCGAGGATCAGCCCGCACCCGGCCCAGCCCCGGGCGCCAAGGCGCTCGCCGAGCAGCAGGTAGCCGAACACCCCGGCGAAGACGGGCTCCATCGTCAGCGTGATCGCGGTCCGGGTCGGCGGGAGGACCCGCTGCGCGGCCGTCTGGATCCAGAAGCCTGCGGCGCTCGCGAGCAGCGCGGTGAACAGGATGACGAAGACCACCTGGCCGTCGACGTCGAACGCGCCGCTGCCGACGTCGCCGACGAGGGCGACGGCCCCGTGGAGCACCCCGGCGACGGCGAGCTGCACGGCCGTCAGCGGCAGCGGGTCGTAGCGCGGCGCCCACGCGCCGAGACCGACGATGTGGGCCGCGAAGCTGACCGCGCAGCCGAGGACGAGCACGTCGCCGTAGGCGGGGACGAACGACCCGACGAGGCTGAGCAGCGCCAGCCCGGCCAGCGCGAGCAGGGCCCCGGCCAGGGCCGCCGGTGCTGGCGGCCGGCGCAGCAGGACCGCGCTGAGCAGCGGCACGAGCACGACGAAGGTGCCAGTGATGAACGCCGCCTTGCTCGCCTCGGTGTACTGCAGGCCGACGGTCTGGAAGGCGTAGCCGCCGAAGAGGAACAGCCCAAGGACCGCGCCGCGTGCGAGCCCGTCGCGGCCCAGCCGGCGCAGGCCCGGGACGCAGAACGCGGTGACGACCGCCGCGGCCAGTGAGAACCGCAGGGTGTTGAACGAGTAGACGGGCACGCGCGCCGTGCTCTCCTTGACGAGCACGAACGTCGACCCCCAGACCAGCGCGACCCCGACGAGCGCGCCCTGCATCGCCC
>JACCXR010000093.1 GCA_013696915.1 Euzebyaceae bacterium | reverse complement strand
CGCCCGGCGGAACCCCGGCTCCTGCGCCGGGCGAGGGGCCGGCCGGCCGCATCCCCCTCGCCGCGGCTCCGCCCCGCCTGGCGGCGTTCGCGGGGCTGTCGACGTGGGTGGACCTCTACGACACCGGCATGACGCCGGAGGAGCAGGTCGCCGTCGCGGCGGCCGGCGGGGTGGAGGCGATGTTCGTGCAGTCGGCCCGCTTCAACTCGCCGAGCCATCTCCACGACGCCGCCCGGCTCGGCCGGCTCGTCGAGTCCGCCCACGACGCCGGCATGCGCGTGATGGTCTGGTACATCCCCGACTTCGCCGACCTCCAGCGCGACTACCGGCGCGCCCAGCACGCGATGGCGTTCGTGACCCCGCGGGGCGACCGCCCCGACGCCTTCGGCCTCGACATCGAGACCGAGCACGTCACCGACACCGCCGAGCGCAGCCGCCGGCTGCTCGCCCTGTCGGGTGCCCTGCGGACCTGGGTCGGCCCGGACTACCCGATGGCGGCGATCGTCCTGCCGCCCCTCCAGCTCGACCTGCGCCCGTCGTGGTGGCCGGACTTCCCGTACGCCGAGCTCACCGCGAGTTTCGACGTGTTCGTGCCGATGAGCTACAGCTCGTTCCGCGGCCTGGACGCCGGCACGACCTACGACTGGAACGCCCGCAACGTCGCCGAGCTGCGCGTGCGCGCCGGCGACGCCGACCTCCCGGTCCACCTCGCCGGCGGCCTCGCCGCCGACCTGGACGAGGTCGGGGCGTTCGTGGCCGCGGCCGGCGACAGCGCCGTGCTCGGCGCCGGTCTGTACGACCTGCAGACGACGCCGGCGCGGACGTGGGCCGCCCTGCGGCCGCTCCGCGCCGGCCCGTAGCATGGCCGTCCCCCAACCCCGAGCCGAGGACCAGCGTGGCCGAGTACCAGTACGTCATGAAGGGGCTGACCAAGGTCGTCCCGCCGAACAAGGAGATCCTGTCGGGGATCTGGCTGTCGTTCTTCCCCGGTGCCAAGATCGGGGTCATCGGTCCGAACGGGTCCGGAAAGTCGACGCTGCTGCGCATCATGGCCGGGGCCGACACCGAGTTCGAGGGTGAGGCGTGGCCCGGGCAGGGCGTGTCCGTCGGCCACCTGGAGCAGGAACCGCGCCTCGACGAGTCCAAGGACGTCCGCGGCAACATCATGGAGGGGGTTGGCGAGGCCGCCCGCCTGCTCGAACGGTTCAACGACCTCTCGGTGAAGATGGCCGAGCCGCTCGACGACGACGAGATGGCGAAGGTCTACGACGAGTTCGCCCAGGTGCAGGACGCGATCGAGGCCGCGAACGCGTGGGATCTCGACCGGACGCTCGAGATCGCGATGGACGCGCTGCGCGTCCCCCCCGGCGACGCCGACGTCGCGGTGCTGTCCGGCGGCGAGCGCCGCCGCGTGGCCCTGTGCCGGCTGCTGCTGTCGCGCCCCGACCTGCTGCTGCTCGACGAGCCCACGAACCACCTCGACGCCGAGAGCGTCGCGTGGCTGGAACGGCACCTGCAGGAGTACCCGGGCACGGTCGTCGCGATCACCCACGACCGCTACTTCCTGGACAACGTCGCCGGCTGGATCCTCGAACTCGACAACGGCAAGGGCATCCCGTTCGAGGGCAACTACTCCAGCTGGCTGGAGCAGAAGCGGCAGCGCCTCGCCCGGGAGCAGAAGCAGTCCTCGGCCCGCCAGAAGACCCTCGAGCGCGAGCTCGAGTGGGTGCGGATGTCCCCGCGGGCTCGGCAGGCGAAGTCCAAGGCCCGGCTGTCCGCCTACGAGTCCCTGCTCGCCGCCGGTCCCGCCGAGCGCTCCGGCAACGCCGAGATCGCCATCCCGAACGGGCCGCGGCTCGGGGACCTCGTCGTCGAGGCCGACGGGGTCGCGAAGGGCTACGGCGACCGGCTGCTCGTCGAGGACCTGTCGTTTCGCCTGCCCCCGGGCGGGATCGTCGGGGTCATCGGGCCCAACGGCGCCGGCAAGACGACGCTGTTCCGGATGATCGTCGGTCAGGAGCGGCCGGACGCCGGCACGGTGCGGGTCGGCGACACGGTCCAGCTCGCCTACGTCGACCAGAGCCGCGACACGCTCGACCCCGCCAGGACGGTCTTCGACGAGATCACCGACGGGCTCGACCGGCTCCTCGTCGGCGGCCGCGAGGTGCCGTCACGCGCCTACGTGGCCGCGTTCAACTTCAAGGGCCCGGACCAGCAGAAGAAGGTTGGCCAGTGCTCGGGCGGCGAGCGCAACCGCGTGCACCTCGCCAAGCTGCTGCGCACCGGCGGGAACCTCCTGCTCCTCGACGAACCGACGAACGACCTCGACGTCGACACGCTCCGCGGCCTGGAGGACGCCCTGCTGCAGTTCGCCGGCTGCGCGGTGATCATCAGCCACGACCGCTGGTTCCTCGACCGCGTCGCGACCCACATCCTGGCGTTCGAGGGCGACAGCCGCGCCTTCTACTACCAGGGCGGCTACAGCGACTACGAGGCCGACCGCAGGGCCCGCCTCGGCGCCGAGGCCGAGCAGCCCCACCGCATCGCCTACAAGCCGCTCGTGCGGCAGTAGCGGGGCTCAGCCGGGGAGGGCGAAGCCCAAGACGTCCGCGAGCGTGCGGACCGTCCCGCCGGCGCCGGCGGCCGCCGCCTCGTCGAGGGCCGCGAGCGCCCCCGGCGTGTCGAGGTCGTCGGCGAGGGCCTGGTGGAACGCCAGCTCCAGGTCGGGCCGCTGTCCTTCGGCGCCGGCGGCCCCGCGCCACCGCTTCAGCCCGACCGCGGCGTCGGCGAGCGCCGCGTCGTCGAACTCCCACCCCTCGCGGTAGTGGTGGGACAGCAGGTACCGGCGGACGGCGGCGCCCTCGTACCGCTCGAGCAGGTCCGACAGGAACACGAGATTGCCCAAGGACTTCGACATCTTCGTCCCCCCGAGCGACACCAGCCCCGCGTGCATCCAGATGCGCGCGAAGGGCGCGCGCCCGGTCAGGTGCTCGCTCTGCACGATCTCGGCCTCGTGGTGGGGGAAGATCAGGTCGTCGCCGCCGCCGTGGACGCCGACGACCGGTCCGAGCTCCCGCAGGGCCATCACCGAGCACTCGATGTGCCACCCGGGCCGCCCGAGGCCGAGGCCGTCGACCGGCCCCGGCCAGCCCGGCTCGCCGCCGGCGCTCGGCTGCCAGAGGAGGAAGTCGAGGCGCTGGCGCTTGCCAGGCGCGTCCGGGTCGCCGCCCTTCTCCGCGAACTGGGCGAGCATCCGCTCCTGGGTCAGGCGCGACAGCGCCCCGAACGCGGGAGCGGTCGCGACGTCGAAGTACACCCGCCCGTCGGGCAGCGCGTACGCGTTCCCCCGTTCGATCAGCGTCCGCACCGCGTCGACGATGGCGGGCACGGTCTCGGTCGCGAGCGGGACCACGTCCGGCCGCCGCAGACCGAGGCCGTCGAGGTCCCGGTCGAAGCGCGCCACCTCCCGCCGGCCGAGCTCCAGGTAGTCGGTGTCGAGTTCGGCCGCCTTGCGCAGGATGTCGTCGTCGACGTCGGTGACGTTGCGGGCGTACCGCACGCGGCGTCCCTGGTGCTCCAGGTAGCGCACGAGGGCGTCGAAGACGGTGTAGACGAACGCGTGCCCCAGGTGTGCCGAGTCGTACGGCGTGATGCCGCAGACGTACAGCCCGACGGTCGGTCCCGCGCCGACCTCCACCCGCTCGCGGGTCCGCGTGTCGAACAGTCTCATGTGGGCGCAAGCCTATCGGTGCCTTGGTGGGCGCGCCGGTCACCGGGCCCGTTCGGGGGCCGCGAGGGGGAGACGGGAAAGCCCGGCCACCTGCGCAGTCAACAGGCGGCCGGGCCCGTGGGGCGCCCTGGGGGGCCCCGTGGTGATCAGCATGGACAGGCGCTCCCGGCAGCACCATAGCCCGATATAACCGTTTGCGGACGGCCCGAACGGGCTAGTCAGCCCTCCATGACGGTCGCTGCGCGACCGCCCCCAGCGAGGTCATGAGAATCGCTCGGACGAGCCTCGGCGATTCACGGGCTCAGACGCCCAGTTCCAGCCGCTGCTGCGCGAGCGCCGCGATCGGCGCCCAGCTGTGCCGGTGCAGGACGCACGGCCCGTGGGCGGCCAGTGACGTCTGGTGCTCGGGGGACGGGTAGCCCTTGTTGCGCGAGAATCCGTACGCCGGGTAGCTCGGGCAGGCGCCCGACATCATCTCGTCGCGCGTGACCTTGGCGACGATCGAGGCGGCGGCGATCGAGGCCGAGAGGGCGTCGCCGTGGACGATGCGCTCGTTGGAGGTGCCGTACCCGGAGAGGAAGTCCCAGTTCCCGTCGAGCAGGCACACGTCCGGGCGGACGGTGAGCCCGTCCACGGCCCGGCGGACCGCGAGGCGGATGGCGGCCGTCATCCCGAGACGGTCGATCTCGTCGTTGCCGGCGTGCCCGACGGACACCGCGACGGCGAAGCCGCGGATGCGGTCGGCGAGCTCTGTCCGCCGGTCGGGGTCGAGGACCTTGGAGTCCCGCAGCTTGTACATGCGGCGCTCGCTCGGGAGCACGACCGCCGCGTACGTGACGGGGCCGGCCCAGGCCCCGCGGCCCACCTCGTCGATGCCCGCCACGGTCGCACCCTCGGCCCACCAGCGCCGCTCGTGGCCAAGGCCCGGCACGTCCGGCAGCCGGTGCCGCCGGCCACCGCTGTAGGTCAGGTTCTTGCGTTGGCTGACCGGTCTCCCCATGGCGGGCTCACCGTACCGCAGCCGACCGCCCGCGCGCGCCCGGCGGTAGCGTGTGCCCGGGACGGCGAGAGGACGCCTGGTGGACCTGGGGCTTCGCGGGCACGGCGTGCTCGTCACGGGCGCCTCCGGTGGCATCGGGGGCGCCACGGCGCGAGCCCTGGCCGCCGAGGGCGCGAGGGTGGCGCTGCACTATCACCGCAATCGGGCGGCGGCGGAGGAACTGGCCGGCGAGATCGGCGGCGTGGCGCTGCAAGCCGACCTCCGCGCCGAGGACGAGGCCGACGGGCTCGTGCCGGCGGCGGTCGAGGCGCTCGGCCGGCTCGACGCCTGCATCGCGAACGCCGGGGTGTGGCCCTCCGAGCCCGTCGCAGTCTCGGCGCTGCCGCTGGACCGCTGGCGCGCCACCCTGGACGCCAACCTGACCGCGACGTTCCTGACATGCCGCGGCTACCTGCGCCACGTCGCCACGGTCGGGACGGGGTCGCTCGTACTCGTGGGGTCCACGGCCGGGCTGTTCGGCGAGGCCGGCCACGCCGACTACGCCGCCGCGAAGGCGGCGATCGGCTCCGGGCTCCTCCTCAGCCTGAAGAACGAGGTCGTCGCGGCCGCGCCGCTCGCGCGCGTCAACGCCGTCGCCCCCGGGTGGACCGTGACCCCGATGGCGGCGAAGGGGCTGGAGTCCACCACCGTCGACCGCATCACCGCGACGATGAGCCTGCGGAAGGTCGGTGCCGCCGCCGACGTCGCGGCGGCGATCGTCTGGCTCTGCTCACCCGCCGCCGCGGGCCACGTGACGGGCGAGGTGGTCACGGTCGCCGGCGGGATGGAGGGCCGGCTCGTCCACGGCGGATGACTCGGACCGCCGCGACGTCGACCGCGGCGGGGGAGCGGCCGACCGGACGAGCCAGTGGACGCCGGGCGCTCGAGGGCGCACTCTGGGACCGTACACGGCGTCGAACAGGAGCTTCGAGATGCGCAAGACGGTCCGGCTCTTCAGCGAGGTGGGGCCCGAGGAGCGTCTGGGGGCAGCGATCGCGCAGCTCCCCGCGTCGGCCCGCCGGGCGCTTGCGATGGTGGCCGACCGCGAGGACCTGCCGCTGACCGCGGGGACGTGGCGCTCGGATGACGGCGGCTGCCTGGTCGCGAACGTGGTCCGGGTCCTGGCCGTGGACGCTGAGCGCGACCAGCGGACGCTCGACCTGCGCATCCTCGAGCTCATGCCCGAGCTGTCGAGCCTCGACCTGAACCGGCTCATCGTCGCGTGGGACGAGGCCGCCACCCAGGAGGGCCGCACATCCGACGGGGCGCTCCGCCGGCTGCTGCGCGGCGCGCTGACCCGCGCCGGCGTGGCGGCGGAGACGCCGTCGCGGCGGGCCCCCTC
>JACCXR010000048.1 GCA_013696915.1 Euzebyaceae bacterium | reverse complement strand
GAGGCCTGCGCCGGCTCCGGACGGATGTGCGCGAGCGGCGCGTAGGTGGCGCAGATCTCGTCGGCCAGCTGTTCGAGGCTCATCGGCCCGCCGGGCTTGTACCAGGTCGCGACGTGGCTGCAGATCGCCAGCCCCGAGAAGGTCGCGAGGTGGGCGTTCGGCACGTCGACCTGGCCGCTGGCGACGGCGCGCTCCAACGGCGTCTGCAGCAGCGACTGGTAGCGGTCCCGCAGGTCCACGATGGCCTTGCGGCGCCGCGCGGTGAGGCTGCGGAGCTCGGTGTTGCCGATGAAGGTCTCGCGCTGGCGCTCGCCGTGGAACATGACGCTGTAGCGCATGAAACGGTGGATCTGCTCGAGCGGGTCGTCGACCCCGGCGAGCTCCGCCTCGATGCCCTGGCAGATGTCCACCATAATCCCGCGCATGATGTCGTAGAGCAGCCGCTCCTTCGAGCTGATGTAGTTGTAGAGGCTGCCCACCTGCACGCCGACCTCGTCGGCGATCTGCCGCAGCGTCGTCGCCCGGTAGCCCTGCTCAAAGAACAGCGCCACGGCCGCGTCCAGGATCGCCGCGGCGGTGTCGCGCTGGACGCGTCCCCCGGACTTCGCCATCCCCTCAACTCCGTCGGCTCGAAATGAACGCCCGTTCCCCCGCGGGCAAGCATAGCCTGCAGCTGTGGCCGAGGGGCCTTGGCTCGCTTTCGCCGCCGGGCCGCGCGCCGTACCCTAACAAGCGTTCGTCTCGTCGCAGACGTCGTCGGCAAGGAGCACCGCCTTGGACATCGGCTACTTCCTGTCACGCAGTGCCCACCGCTCGCCTGGGGCGCCCGCCGTGGTGGGCGGCGGCCGGACGCTGACCTACCGCGAGCTCGACCGCAGGGTGACGCGCCTGGCGAACGCGCTCCTCGGGCTCGGGCTGAGCCCCGGCGACCGGGTCATCGACCTCCAGCACAACAGCGTCGAGTACCTCGAGACCGACCTCGCCATGGCCAGGGCCGGGCTGGTGCGCGTCGCGGTGAACAGCCGGCTGCCGCTCGACGACTGGAGCCACATCACCCAGGACTGCGGCGCCCGCGGCATGGTGTACGGACCCGGCTTCACGCTCGCGGCCGAGCAGCTAATCGGCGAGACCCCGGACCTCGCCGTCGTCCTCGCGGTGGGAGACGGACCAGGCGCGCGGTACGAAGAGGTGCTGACCGGCGCCTCCGATCGACCCCCCGAACGGCGGCCCGCGCCGGACGAACTCGTCAGCCTCAACTACAGCTCCGGGACCACCGGCCGGCCGAAGGGCTGCATGCGCACGCATCGCAACCGCTTCGCGAGCGCCCGCGACATCATCGTGGACCTCATGGAGGCCCCCCTCGACGCCTCCGACATGTGGCTCCACGCCGGGCCCCTGACGCACGCCTCCGGACTGTTCGTCTTCCCCCACGTCATCACCGGGGCGACACAGGTGCTCATGCCGCACTTCGACCCCGACCTGGTCCTCGAGCTGATCGGCCGCCACCGGGTGACCGGCACCGTGTGGGTGCCGACCATGATCGAGCGGGTCATCGCCTCCCCGGGCGTGGCGACCGCGGAGCTCACCTCGCTGCGGCGCGTCGCCTACGCCGGCGCCCCCATGGCCGCGGAGCGCATCCGGGCCGCGCACGAGGCGCTCGGCGGCCGGCTAGCGCAGTTCTACGGGATGGTCGAGGCCATCCCGCCCCTCACCGTGCTCACGCAGGCCGACCATGCGGCGGCCGTCGCCGGCGAGCGGCCGGAGCGGCTCGGGTCGGCCGGCCGGGCGGTGCTCGGCTGCGAGCTCGCGGTGGTCGGTGACGACGGCGACCCCGTCGGGCTGGGCGAGGTGGGGGAGCTCGTCGTGTCGGGCGACCACCCGATGGCGGGGTACTGGGGCTCCGACGACGAGACCGGCAAGACGCTGCGGGACGGCCGGCTGTGGACCGGCGACCTCGCCACGATCGACGACGGGGGCTACGTGACCATCGTCGACCGGCGCAGCGACATGATCATCTCCGGCGGCTACAACGTGTACCCCAGGGAGGTGGAGGACGTGATCGCCGAGCTCGACGAGGTGGCGGAGGTCGCCGTCGTCGGCGCGCCGGACGTCGAGTGGGGTCAGGTCGTGACCGCGTTCGTCGTCCCCCAGCCGCTGCGGACGCTCGACGCCGACGAGATCCTCGCGTACTGCCAGAACCGGCTCCCCGGCTTCAAGAAGCCGCGGCGCGTCCGGTTCGTCGACGAGCTGCCGAAGGGTCCGACCGGCAAGATCTCCCGCAAGCTCGTCCGGCAGCACGCGTTCGATGACCCGGTGCCCGGGCGATGAGGGAGTGGCGCACGCGTTCCGGCCTCCCGCTCCCCCCGGCCTTCACGGCGGCTGACGTCCCTGCCGGGGATGTCGGCGAGCGGATCGGGATGCCCGGTTCGCCGCCGTTCGTCCGCGGGATCACGGCGGACGGCTACCGGACCGAGCCATGGATCATGGGTCAGTACGGCGGCTTCGGAACCGCCGAGGAGACCAACCTGCGCCTGCGGGAGCTGCTCGCCGCGGGCCAGACCGGGTTCAGCATCGCCCTCGACCTGCCCACCCAGATGGGCCTGGACTCCGACCATCCGCTCGCGGCCGGCGAGGTCGGCAAGGTCGGCGTGTCCATCGACAGCCTCGCCGACATGGAGCTGCTCCTAGCCGGGGTCGACCTGACGCAGGTGCGCCAGATCCGCACGACCGCGAACGCCATCGGGCACCTTTGGCTCGCGCTGGTGGTCGCGGCCTGCGAGAACGCCGGGGTCGACCCCGGGCAGATCCGCGTCCTCATCCAGAACGATGTCCTGAAGGAGTACTTCGCCCGCGGAACGTTCATCCACCCTCCCGCCGCCGGCCTGTCGATCGTGGCCGACGTCGTGGCGTACTGCGCCACCCAGCTGCCGGCGTGGACCCCGGTCACCCTGTCCGGCTACCACATCCGCGAGGCCGGCGCCGACGCGGTGCAGGAGGTCGCGTTCAGCATCGCCAACGGGATCGCCTACTGCGAGGCCGTCACCGCCCGCGGGCTCGACGTCGACGCCTTCGCGCCCTCGCTCTTCACGTTCCTGTCGGCGAGCATCGACTTCCTGGAGGAGGTCGCGAAGTTCCGCGCCGCCCGCCTCGTCTGGTCCCGCGTGATGGACGAGCGCTTCGGTGCGCGCGACCCGCGCAGCCGGGCGCTGCGGATCTTCGCGTTCACGGCCGGGTCCCTGCTCCGCGCACAGCAGCCGCTCAACAACGTCGCCCGCGTCACGATCGAAGCGCTGGCGGCGGTGCTCGGGGGGGTCCAGACGCTGCACGCGTCCGGCTACGACGAGGCCCTCGGCATGCCGACGAGCGCGGCGGCCACGCTGGCCCTGCGGACGCAGCAGATCCTGCTCGAGGAGACCGGCCTGCGGGCGGTCGCGGATCCACTCGGCGGCAGCTGGGCGGTCGAGGCGCTCACGGACGAGCTCGCGCGCCGGGTCTGGGCGGTCCTGGACGACATCGAGAAACGCGGGGGCGCGATCGCCTGCATCGAGTCCGGGTGGTTCGCCGCCGAGCTGGCCCGCGGCGCCTACGAGCAGCAGGTCGCCGAGGAGTCCGGGGACCAGCGGGTCGTGGGCGTGAACTGCTACGACGACGCCGGGACCGACGCCGAAGTCGTGCCCTTCAGTCCGGACCCCGCCGGCGAACGTCGGCAGCGGGACCGCACCGCCCGGGTGCGGCGCGAGCGTGACCCCGTCGCGGTCGCGCAGGCCCTCGCGGGCGTCGCCGCGGCAGCCAGCGCCGGCGAGAGCGTCGTCCCGCCCACGATCGACGCGGTGCGCGCGTACGCGACGGTCGGCGAGGTGACGGCGGCGCTGCGCGCGGTCTACGGCAGCCACCTGGCCGGCGGCGCGTAGTGGGACCC
>JACCXR010000039.1 GCA_013696915.1 Euzebyaceae bacterium | reverse complement strand
CCAGCAGAAGACGGGCCGGGGCGCCTGAGGAGCGCGGGACCTCCACGCGGCGCCCGCGCGCGTTCGTCGCGAGCAAGCCGGCGAGTTCGCCGCGCTTCTCCGCCGGGGAGCAGAATGACCCGGCCGCCCGCGAAGGACGTGAGCGGGGCCGTCGGCGGAGGAGCCCGGAGTGGACAGCTCGCTCGATCAGGCACGGACGCTCGTCGATGCCTGCGACGGCGCCGTGGGCCGGGCGACCGAGCGGCTCGCCCGCGACAGCGCCAGGGACGGGCGCGTCGACATCGGGCTGCTCGACCGCGAGCAGGTCCTCGCCTACGACCTCGCGTCGGTGGCCGGCCGCGTGGCCGCCGCCCGCGAGCTGCTGGCCTACGGCGAGCTCGGTCCCTTCGAGACCATGCTCGCGGTCGGCTTCGCCGGCGACGTTGCGGCCGACCTGTCCGCCCGGGCGCTCGGCAGGTCCGAGGCATGGGCCGGAGCGGTCGACCTGACGGGCGTCGCCGACGCGGTTGCGGTGGCGCGCGCGCCCGCGCTGCTCGAGGGCATCGCCGACCGCGTCCTCGCCGACCCGGAGGTGCCGCGCCACCTCTCCGACGAGCTCGACATGGTCCGCCGCACCTTCCGCGACTTCGCGGAGGCGCGGGTGATGCCCGTCGCCGAGGACGTCCACCGCGGCGACACCGACATCCCCGAGGAGATCATCCGCGAGCTCGCCGAGATGGGCTGCTTCGGCCTGTCCATACCCGAGCGCTACGGCGGCTTCGCGGCCGAGGAAGGGACCGGCGACGCGATGTCGATGGTCGTGGTCACCGAGGAGCTGTCGCGCGGCTCGCTCGGCGTCGCCGGCAGCCTCATCACCCGCCCGGAGATCCTGTCCAAGGCCCTGGTGACGGGCGGCACCCCCGAACAGCGCGAGCGCTGGCTGCCCGCCATCGCCTCCGGCGAGCTGATGTGCGCGGTGGCCGTCACCGAGCCCGACTTCGGGTCGGACGTCGCCGGCCTCAAGGTCACCGCGATCACGGACGACGACGCCTACGTCGTCAACGGCGTGAAGACGTGGTGCACGTTCGGCGGCCGCGCTGACCTGCTCATGCTGCTCGCCCGGACCGATCCGGATCGGACCCGCGCGCACCGGGGCCTGTCGCTGTTCGTCGTCGAGAAGCCGGCGTTTCCGGGGCACTCGTGGTCCCACGACAGCGACCTCGGCGGGCGGATGGAGGCGCGCGCCATCGGCACGATCGGCTACCGGGGCATGCACAGCTTCGAGATCGGCTTCTCCGACTACCGGATCCCCGCGGCCAACCTCGTCGGCGGCGAGTCCGGTCTCGGCCGCGGCTTCTACCTGCAGATGGACGCCTTCGCGAACGGACGGCTGCAGACCGCCGCCCGGGCGCTCGGGGTGATGCAGGCCGCGTTCGAGCACGCAGTCGCCTACGCAAACCAGCGTGAGGTGTTCGGCGTCCCGCTCGCCGGCTACCAGCTGACGAAGGCCAAGCTCGCGCGCATGGCGATGCTGCTCGCCGCCTGCCGGCAGTTCTCCTACGCCTCGGCGCGGCTGCTCGGCGCCGGAGGGGCCACGGACGGCCAGCTGGAGGCGTCGATGGTGAAGTCGCTGTCGTGCCTGTCGGCCGAGTGGCTCACCCGCGAGGCGATGCAGATCCACGGCGGGATGGGCTACGCCGAGGAGTTCGCGGTGAGCCGCTACTTCGTCGACGCGCGGGTCCTGTCGATCTTCGAGGGCGCCGACGAGACCCTCGCGCTGCGGGTGATCGTCCGGCGGCTGCTGGAGGAGGCGCTCGCCGGGTGAGCCCGCCTGGGTTGCGCCGGGACCGGAGTGGGTATCCGGGGCCGCTATGGGGGGCATCGTCGCTGCCGTCATCGTCGTCTTCTTCCTAATCGGGATCATCGGCTACTTCGTCGTGCGCGGGCGACAGCCGGGGCCCCCACCGGAGGCGAACAGCCAGGCGCGCGGCGCGGAACCGCCTCGCCAGGACGAGGACACGGTGCCCCGCGACCCGGACGGGATGCCGATGGTCACCCCTGACGACCCCGCGGCCGAGGACGCCGACCACCTGCAGCAGCGCGCCAGGGCACACGACGACCGGCCGTCGGAGCCGTAGCGGATGCCCGACGGCATGGTGCTCGAGTGGGGACACGGCTCCGTTCGCGCGAAGGTGGGCTCCGCAATCCGGCCGGCACCGCCAGCGAGGTGTCCGCCCACGCCCGGCGCCGAGCCCCGGCGGTTGGGGGCAGCGGTGACGCATACTCGGGCGTGAGCACGACACGGGTCACGGGCCGCATCCGCGCACCGCGCCGCTCGGTGTATCGGGCGCTGTCGACCCCGAAGCGGTTCGGCTCTGGATGGTGCCCGACGGCATGACGAGCCACGTCCACGTGTTCGAGGCGTGCGAGGGAGGTGCGTTCCGGATCTCGTCGGCGTACGACGCGCCGACCAAGACAGCCAAGTCAAGCGGCCAGACCGACACCCTTTCACGGCCGGTTCGCCCGCCTCGTCCCCGATGCCGAGGTGGTGCAGGTCGTCGAGTTCGAGACCGACGACCCTTCGCTGCACGGCGGGATGAGGTGCTGCGGGCTCGGACGCCGAGAGCGAACACAGCCAGCGTTCGCGACTGACGCGACGCGCTCGCCCAACGGGCGCGCAGCGATCCGCCGCGCCTGGGGCCGTGACGCTGCGGCGCCGTTACGCGGTCGACCGCAGCTCGACGTTGAGCTCGAGTCCGAGCGCGGCGGCCACCCGTTGGAGGGTGGTGAGCGTGGCGCCGACGCCGCCGGCCTCCAGCCGGGCGATCGCTGCCTGGCTGGTGCCCATGCGAGCCGCCAGCTCGCGCTGCGAGAGCCCAGCCGCCTCCCGGGCCGCCCGCACCCGTTCGCCGACCTCGGCGGCGAGTTGTGCGGCGTCGTACGCCCGGTCGTGCTCCGCCCGCTCGGTGGCCGACATGCCTCGTAGCCGCTTCCCCTTGAGGTCCTGCCAGGAGTTCCGTGCCATCAGTCGTCCTCCGCCGTGTGCTGCTCGTCGATGCATCGCTGCATGGCGCGCCTCGCCCGTGCGACCTCGTTGCGCTCGTTCATCCGCTGTTTCAGGAACACTGTCAGCAGCACGATGCGGCCCCCGGTGGCGAAGAAGTACGTGATGCGCTGCGCACCCGGCGCAGGTCGAACCGCAGCTCGAACAGGCTGTCACCGAGCGACCGGGAGTGCAGCATGCGGAGTTCCGAGCCGCGGTCGACGAGCCGGTCGAGGTGGAAGGCGACCGTGGCGAAGTCGGCAGGGCGCAGCTCGACCAGCCACCCCTCCACCTCCGGCTCGAGCTCAAGCTGCATTCGACATCACGGATGATATCAGCCGACGGGTTCCACACCGCTTCGTCACCTTCGGCGGCCGCCGCACCCGGTGGGTATGGTGCTCGGCGTCAGCCCACATCAGCCTCTCCCGCCCTGGGATGATGCGGTTTCCGCTTGGCCACCGCGCGGACGTTGACCGTACGGCGGGTGCGGACCGCCTTGCGTGGGACCAGACCTCGAGGTGCCGGCGGCCACGGGTCGAGGTCGAGCACGCCGAGCTCGACGGCGCGGCCGCGCGCGCGACCTCGTCACCAACCTGACCTGCGAAACGGCACGAACGAGTTCGGCCGCCGGAGCCGTAGCCGGAAAGACGGCCGTTGCCCGCGACCGCCGGGCGGGCGTACGCTGCCCCCGACCGCTTGATGGACGAAGGAGGTGAGGAGCCGAATGACCGAGTCCGTTGCTCGCGCGCGCCCGTCCGGCGCGCAGACGTGTGCACGCATCCCGGAGGTCCGGCGCCCCGCCTCCGGCGCGGCCTGAGCGGCCGACGCCCGGGGACCGGACTTCCCCCGAAGTCCGAGGAGACCCCCGTGCCCCCTGAGGCCCCGCTGTTCGGTGTCCCACCCCCCCTGTCCGATCTCGGTTGGGATTCCGGCTTCGCCGAGGCGTTCGCGCCGCACGCCGACGGCTGCGTCCCCGGCCGCGTGGCCCGCACCGACCGCGGCGGCGTCCTCACGGTCGAGACCGCGGGCGGATCCCTGCGGGCGCACCTCGCCGCCCGGTTCCGCAGGGTCGCCGACCCGCTGGAGCTGCCGACCGTCGGCGACTGGGTCGCCGTCCGCCGTGGGGCGGGGGGCGACGGCGACACCGTCGAGGCGGTCCTGCCGCGGCGCACCGCCTTCGTCCGTCACGCGCCGTCCGACACCGGGACCGTCGCGCAGGCGCTCGCCGCGAACGTCGACGTCGTGATGGTGGTCGCGTCGCTCGAGGTCGAGCTCAACCTCCGCCGGCTCGACCGCTACCTCACCCTGGCCTGGCAGAGCGGCGCCACCCCGGTGGTCGTCCTGTCGAAGACCGACGCCTGCGACGACGTGGCGGCGGCCGCGGCGCGCATCGAGAGTGCCGCGATCGGCGTCGAAGTGCTGCCCGTCAGCGCCGTCACCCGGGAGGGGGTCGACACCCTCGGGGCGTACGCCTCGGCGGGCCGGACGGTCGTGCTGCTCGGCCCGTCCGGGGTCGGCAAGTCGACCCTGGCGAACGCGCTCCTCGGCGGCGACCGGCTCGCCACGAACGCCGTTCGCGCCGACGGCAAGGGACGGCACACGACCACGCACCGCGAGCTGCTGTCCCTTCCGGGCGGCGGGGTGCTGATCGACACCCCCGGGATCCGCGGCCTGCTGCTGTGGGACGGCGAGGACGGGCTCGGCGAGGCCTTCGCCGACATCGAGGCGCTGGCCGCCGGCTGCCGCTTCGCCGACTGCAGGCACGCCGGGGAGCCGGGCTGCGCGGTCGCCGCGGCGGTCGCGGACGGCTCGCTGCCCGCCGACCGGCTCGACAGCTACGAGACGCTCCAGCGGGAGCTCGCCCACCTCGCCCGCAAGCAGGACGCCCGGCTCGCCCAGGCCGAGCGGCGCAAGTGGAAGGCCGTGCACAAGTCGCTGCGGGACCACCCGAAGCTGCGCGCCCGCGGGGAGCGCTGAGCCGCCCCGGCCGGCCTTGCGCGATCCGCGGTCGGCGTGATCCGGCGCGGTGGGCGTGGTCGGCCGGTGGGCGTGGTCGGCGTGATCCGGCGCGGTCGGCGCGGTCAGCTGGTCTGGGAGAGGGCCGCCACGACGTCCTCGACGGTGATGCGCAGCAGGCCGGGGTCGGGGCGGGGGGCGTGCGGGTCCCCGGTCCCGCCGGCCCACAGGGCGCGGTGCCGCGGCCGGTCCGCGGGCGGACCCCAGCGCGACGGGGGGACCGGTCCGAAGAGCACGACCGACGGGATGCCGACCGCCGTCGCCAGGTGCGCGACCCCGGTGTCGCCGCAGACGACCCGGCCGGCGGCGGCGACCACGGCCGCGAGTTCCATCACGCCCCGTGGGGCGACC
>JACCXR010000014.1 GCA_013696915.1 Euzebyaceae bacterium | reverse complement strand
TCGCGGGTCAGGTTGGCCGCCTTGGTGCCCAGGCTGCGGGCGGCGGTCTCCGCTCCGAGGCGGGCCATCTGTCCGGAGCGGCGCAGCCGGGAGGTCGGGATGGGGTCCTTGTCGGCCATTCGGCCAGTCGAGGCTACCCGCGCCGGTACCGTGTCGCCCATGCGAGCGACCATCCTGGCGCTGACCTGCCTGCTCCTCGCCCTTCCCGCCGCGGCGCTGGCCAAGACCATCGTCGGAGGCAACGGCCCCGACCGCCTGGTCGGCACCGGCAACGACGACCTGATCTCGGGACGCAGCGGCGACGATCGCATCAGCGGCCGCGGCGGCGATGACCGCCTCTACGGCGAGACCGGCGACGACACCATCCTCGGCGGGGACGGCAAGGACACCATCGACGGGGACGACGGCGACGACCGTCTCTACGGCAACGACGGCGACGACCTGATCATCGAGGAGCGCTTCGGCGACGACCGCATCGTCGGCGGGCACGGGAAGGACCGCATCGACGCGGGACGCGGCAACGACCGGGTCTTCGGCGGCCACGGCGACGACTTCATCGTCGGCGGCTCGGGCGTGGACACGATCGACTGCGGCCCGGGCGAGGACTGGGTGATCTACAACCTGAACAGCGAGCTGGCCCGCATGAGCGGGTGCGAGAACCGGATCAAGTTCGAGAGCGGAATCACCGCGCGCACATGCGGGGCGGGTGGCACCGACGAGGACGAGGCCCTGCGGATGACCACGCGCGGCGGGGAGTGCTTCGGGCGCGGCGGAGACGACGACCTGGAGGGCTCCGGCGGCAACGACCGCTTGGACGGCGGGCCGGGTTTCGACCGCATCTTCGGACGCTTCGGCAACGACCGTCTCTACGGCGGCGACGGCCCCGACGAGCTGCAGGGCGGGCGCGGCGAGGACGTGCTCTACGGCCAGGACGGCGACGACTACCTCAACGGCGGCTTCGATCACGACCGCCTCTACGGCGGGCGCGGGAACGACATCCTCGTCGCCGTGGGCGGCGGGCGCGACTTCGTCGACTGCGGCCCCGGCTTCGACCGCGCCTACGTCGACAGCAGCGACCGGGTCAGCTCGGACTGCGAGCGCGTGTACCGCAGCAGCACGGCCCCCTCGCCCCCCCGGCGGGCCGCGCGCGGCGACCTGGGCCAGGTTGCCTGCGCCTCGGCGACCGGCGGCGGCCGCGAGGCGGTCATCGCGTGCCTGGAGTCCCTGTGATGAGCGAAGAGCTCATCCATACCTGCTACCGCATCGGCGAGATCGACCGGTCGGTGACCTTCTACGAGGCCCTCGGCTTCGAGGAGCGCCGACGGATGGACCTCCCCGACGGCGCGATCAACGTGTTCATGGGCCTGCCCGGCGACGGCGACCGCCTCGAGTTGACCAAGAACCCGGATGTCGACTCCTACGACCTGGGCACGGGCTACAACCACGTCGCGGTGACCGTGGACGACCTCGACGGCAAGCTCGCGGCCCTGGACGAGCAGGGCATCGCACCCGAGAAGCCGCCCTACGAGGTCAGGGCCGGCGGCTCGCGCATCTGCTTCGTGCGCGACCCCGACGGCTACCGCATCGAGCTGATCGAGAGGCGGTAGCTCTACAGGTATCCGCGGAAGCGCTTGGCGTAGGTGCAGTAGGTCCGGTGCTCGGTGCGCTCGCAGAGGCGCTCGAGGAAGACCGTGACCAGCTCGTGGTACTCGCGCGACGCGCGGCCGCCGCCCTGGGCGTAGCGCGACCAGTTGCCCAGGTCGTAGCGACGTAGCTCGCGCACCGCCGAGCGACTGCCGGCGCGGTAGAGATCTTGTGCCCGGGTACTGCCCGAGGCGCGGGCGTGGTCGAAGAGGCCGATGATGGACTGCAGGTGGCCGTTGAGCACGCGCAGGCGACTGTCATAGGAGTACAGCAGGTAGTGGCGCCCGCCCGAGGAGTCGACGCGCACGCCGTTGCCCGGGCGCTTGGAGAAGGCGCCCAGCGTCGCTCGCGCGTAGCTCGCGTAGCGCGGCTCGTCGAGCAGGCGGGCCG
>JACCXR010000010.1 GCA_013696915.1 Euzebyaceae bacterium | reverse complement strand
GCGACGGCCCGCGCGGCCTCGCGGTCGTCCACGCCGCCCGCACCGTCCGCCGGCGAGGAGGTGATGACGACCACCTCCGAGCTGAAGTCGACGACCGCCGCCCCGGGATCGCGTGAGCGCGCGAGCGCCGCCAGCTGCGCCGAGAAGCGCTGGTGCGCCTGCCTGGCCTCCGCGGCCGGCGACGGCCCCTGCTCGGGTTCGGCGACGACCAGGACGAGCGGCCTGCCCAGGTCCCATCCGAGCGCCGCGGCCCTGGTCAGCGCATCGTCGCTGCTGTCGATCCGCCCGTTGAGCAGGTCGTGCAGGAAGTCGGACTGGAACTTCGCCTCGACCGCGGCCACCGCCTGGGCCTTCGTGATCGCGAGCGCGGCGACCGTGGCGGCGTTCTCGAGCGCGAGCAGGTCCTCGCCGGACAGCGGCCTGCCGCCCTCCAGCGCCACGACGCGACCGTGATGGCGGGTCCCCGCCGAGATCGGCGCGGTCAGATACCGCAGCGGCGGGTCCTCCGTGCCCACGACCCCCGACCCCGAGTCGGCCGGCGTCAGCGTGCCGCCGCTCAGCAGACCGGCCTGCCGCAGCAGCGGCGCGACGGCGTCGAGACCCGCCTCGGCGAGGATGCGCCCCTCCGTGTCGACGATGGCGGCCGGCCCGGCCAGCAGCTCCGACAGGTCCGCCGCGATCTCCGGCAGCCCGCCGCCGGACAGCACGATCGACAGGAGAGCCCGGTGGACGGCCTCCGACCGGGCGAGCCGGGCGGCCTGCTGGTTGAGGACGTCGGTGAGGACCTGGTTGAGGATGTCGTCGAAGCCGACGTCGTCGGGGAGCCGGACGATCGGGAACCCGAGCTCGTCGGCGCGCCGCAGCATCTCCTCGGGCAGCGCGTCGAGGTAGCGCCCGACCTTGATCGCCAGCCCGGCCAGCCCGCGGGCGTCGAGCTGGACCACCAGGTCGGCGAGCCCGCCGGGCGCGTCGCGCAGCGGGTAGGCCGTCGTCAGCAGCAGCTCGTGGGGCTTGACCCACGGGAGGATGTCCGGCACCTCCATGACGTTGAGCCGCTGCACCACCCGGTCCAGTCCGGACGCGCCGGCGAGCACGACGGCGTCGCGCAGCGTCGACACGCCGAGGGCCTGCGCGACGGTCAGGCCGCCCGTCAGAGCGGGCGGTGACGCGGGCGGGGTCACTGGCAACTCCTGCTAAGGCGCACGGCGAGGGTCGGTGCATCTTCCCATAGGCCCCGTCGCGCTGCCGGGCTAGGGTGCACTGCCAACCGGTCCGCGAGTCGCCGAGGGAGCCCAGCGCATGCCGTTCGAGGTCCGCAAGGTCGTGCTGGAGAGCGTCACGGACGCCGGCGGCCTGGCCCGGCTGATCGACGAGCAGGTCTTCTCGGCCGACGACGTCGTCGCGGTCATCGGCAAGACCGAGGGCAACGGCGGGGTCAACGACTTCACGCGGATCCTGGCCGACCAGGCCTTCCGCGAGGTCCTGCTCGATCACGGGAGCCGCTCGCCGGAGGAGATCGCCGAGATCCCGATGGTCTGGTCCGGCGGGTGCGACGGCGTCATCACGCCGCACGCCACGATCTTCGCCCGCACCCCCGGCGACGGGTCGGCCGACGGCCAGCCGCGCCTGTCGGTGGGCATCGCCATGTCCGACGTCGTCCGGCCCGAGGACATCGGCCGGCCGGCGATGGTCGAGAAGGTGGCCGCCGGCGTGCAGCGGGCGATGGCGAACGGCGGCATCGCCGACCCGGGTGACGTGCACTACGTCCAGACGAAGACGCCGCTGCTCACGCTGGAGGACGTCAACGACGCGAAGGCGCGCGGCCAGACCGTGTTCAGCGAGGACATCCACGCCTCCATGGACATGTCGAACGGCACCACCGGTCTCGGTGTCGCCGTCGGCCTCGGCGAGGTCGCGATGCCCGCAGCGGAGCAGATCGGCCGCGACCACTCGCTGTACTCGTCGGTCGCGTCGTGCTCGTCGGGCGTCGAGCTCGACCGCGCGCAGATCGTCGTCGTCGGCAACGCGCCCGGCGCCGGCGGTCGGTACCGCATCGGCCACGCGGTCATGCGCGACGCCCTGGACTTCGACGGGATCTACGACGCGATCCGCTCCGCCGGGCTGGAGCTGCCCCACCGGCCGCACCCCGACGACCTCGGCGGCCGGGTCGTCAACGTGTTCCTCAAGTGCGAGGCAGACCCCACCGGCCGGCTCCGCGGCCGGCGGCAGATCATGCTCGACGACTCCGACGTGCACCATCACCGCCACGCCAAGGGCGCGGTCGGCGGCGTCGCGGCCGCCGCCGTCGGCGACCCGGCCGTCTTCGTGTCCGTCGGGGCGCTGCACCAGGGCCCCGCCGGCGGCGGCCCGGTCGCGGCGATCGTCGACGTCGGGAACGCATGACAGGGCTACGACGGCTCTCGTACGCTGTCCCGGCGGGACGACGGCAGAGGGGAGCGCACCAGCGGTGAGCAGGCGGGGTCGCACGGCGATCAACCTGGTGGCGATCCTCGCCGGCCTGGCGGTGCTGTGGGAGGCCTACCGGGCGTTCGCGCTGGCGACCGGGAACATGTGGCCGGGGACGGACGTCGCCCTGCCCGTCGCCGTGCGCGGCAGCGGCAACGCGCAGCAGTTCCCGCACGTCTGGGAGCCGGTGCTCGCGCTCGGCCGGCCGTACCGCGGCGGCGGCGAGACGCTCGGCGCGTTCCTCCTCGGCCAGGTCGGCTACACCCTGCGCGAGGTGCTCGCCGGCTTCGTGCTCGGGTCGCTGCTCGGGTTCCTCCTCGGCACGCTGTTCGCCCACAGCCGGCTCGCCGAGCGCAGCCTCATGCCCTACGTCATCGCCTCGCAGACGGTGCCGTTCATCGCGTTCGCGCCCATCCTCGTCGTCGGGTTCAACAGCCTGGAGTCGTTCCCCCGATGGTCGGGGGTGGCGGCGCTGTCGATGTACCTCGTGTTCTTCCCGATGACCGTGAACACCCTGCGGGGTCTGCGCTCCGCGCCGGCGACCGCCGAGGAGCTGATGCGCTCCTACGCCGCGTCCTGGTGGACCCGGCTGTGGAAGCTGCGCGTGCCGGCCGCCGTGCCGTACCTGTTCGTCGGGATGAAGATCGGCGCGACCGCCGCCGTCGTCGGCGCGATCGTGGGGGAGCTGTCGGCGCCGAGCTCGCAGGGACTGGGCGCGGCGATCTTCAGCTTCGGGCGGGTGAGCAACAACTCGGTCCAGCTGTTCGCGACGACCCTGGTGGCCGGGCTGGTCGGCATCGCGAGCTTCTCCACCGTCGCGCTGCTCGAGCGCGCGGTGCTGCGTGCCTACGCCGGCGCGGGCCCGGCCCGGTGAGCGGGGAGGCGCCATGACGTCGCCCGAGGAGGCCGCGGTCACCGTGGAGGCCGGGCCGCCGGTCGTGGCGGCCGCGGAGCCGACCGTGGCGGTGCGCCACGTGACCCGGACCTTCGGCGAGGTCACCGCGCTGTCCGACGTCAGCCTCGACGTGGCGCCCGGCAGCTTCGTCTCGCTGATCGGTCCGTCGGGATGCGGCAAGTCGACGCTGCTGCGGGTGATCGCGGATCTCCTCGAGCCCTCCTCCGGCGAGGTGGTCGTCGCCGGCAAGACGCCCCACCGGGCGCGCACAGACCGCGACTACGGGATGGTCTTCCAGAAGGCGACGCTGTTCGACTGGCGGACGGTCCGGCGCAACGTCGAGCTGCCGCTGGAGCTAATGGGGTGGGACCGGACCAGGCGGCGCGCGCGCGCCGACGAGATGCTCGCGCTCGTCGAGCTCACCGACTTCGCGAAGCACCGGCCGGCGCAGCTGTCGGGCGGCATGCAGCAGCGGGTGGCGATCGCCCGCGCCCTGGCCTTCTCACCGAAGCTGCTGCTCATGGACGAGCCGTTCGGCGCCCTCGACGAGATCACCCGCGAGCGGCTCAACCTGGAACTGCTCGACATCTGGACGAAGACTCGGACGACGGTCGTCTTCGTCACGCACTCGATCCCCGAGGCGGTGTTCCTGTCGACCGACGTCGTCGTGATGAGCCCGCGCCCGGGACGGGTGCTCCGTCGCATCCCGGTCGACCTGCCCCGTCCCCGGGACACCGGGACGCGGGAGCTCGACCGCTACTTCGAGCTCGTGACCGAGGTCCGCGAGACGCTGCGCGGGGCGGGCCTGCTGTGACCGCCGCCCTGCTCACCGAGGTCCGGCGGCTGCGACCGCCGTCGGCGCTGCCCGCCGCGCTGACCGCCTTGGCCGTGCTCGTGGCCTGGGAGGTCGTCGTCCGCGTCTTCGCGATCCGGCCGATCCTCCTGCCGGCGCCGAGCGCGATCGCCGCGACCTTCGTGGCCGACGTGCCGCGGCTGGTCCGCGCGCTGGTGGTGACGGGACGGGCGGCGCTGCTCGGGTTCGTGCTCGGCAGCCTCGGCGGGTTCGCCGTCGGCGCCGCGGCGACGCGCTGGCGGGTGCTGCGGGAGGGGCTGATCCCGGTCGGCGTGGTCTTCGGCGCGGTCCCGATCGTCGCGACGGCGCCGATCTTCAACCTGTGGCTCGGCGCGCTGTCGATCTGGTCGAACGTGGCGGTCGTCGCGCTGGTCGTGTTCTTCCCGATGATGATCAACACGATCACCGGGCTGGCGTCGGCGTCGGACAGCCACCGCGAGCTCATGCGCTCCTACGCGGCGCCGCAGCGGCAGGTGTTCGCCAAGCTGCTGCTGCCCGCGTCGCTGCCATTCGTCTTCGGGGCGCTGCGCGTGTCGGCGGCGCTGTCGGTGATCGCGGCGGTCGTCTCCGACTTCTTCGGCGGGTTCCGGGACAGCGCCGGATTCTTCATCAAGACGCTGATGGCCAACGCCGACTACACCGGCTCCTGGGCCACCGTGGTCGCGCTGTGCCTGTTCGGGTTGCTGCTGTACGGCGCGGTCGCGCTCGCGGAGCGGTGGTCGGTGCCCTGGAAGGAACAGTGAACTCCTGCGGGCCGCTGAGGTCCACGACGAAGAAGGGCTCGGAATGAACACGAATCGGCTCCTGAGCGGGGCGCGGCTGCTCGCAGCCCTGTCCGCGCTCCTGCTGCTCGCGGCCGCATGCGGCGGCGAGGGCGACACCGCGGGCACCGGCGCGGGCACCGACGCGGGCACCGACGCGGGCACCGCGGACACCCAGACCACCGACGCCGGCACCACGGAGACGGCCGGCACCGGGACGGCCGGCACCGAGACGGGCGGCGGCACCGAGACGGCCGGCGCCACCGAGACCGGCGCCGCGGGCGAGTGCGAGACGACCGACCAGGTCTCCCTGCAGCTGAAGTGGGTGGCCCAGGCGCAGTTCGCGGGCTACTTCGCGGCCGACGACCAGGGCTTCTACGCCGACAACTGCCTCGAGGTCGAGATCCTCGAGGGCGGACCCGACGTCGGGCCGGCGCAGGTCGTGGCCGGCGGCGGCGCCGACTTCGGCATCGACTGGCTCGCCTCCACGCTCGCCCAGCGCGCCGCCGGCGAGGACTTCGTCAACATCGCGCAGGTCTTCCAGCGCTCCGCGATCATGCAGGTGTCGTGGGCGGACTCGGGTATCACCGAGATCGCGGATCTCGATGGCAAGACGGTCGGCGTCTGGGGCTTCGGCAACGAGTACGAGCCGCTGGCCGCGCTGAAAGCCGCCGGCCTCGACCCGGACACCGACGTCGAACTCGTCGACCAGCCGTTCGACATGAACCTCCTGCTCAACCGGGAGATCGACTCCGCGTCGGCGACCACCTACAACGAGTACGCGCAGCTGCTCGAGGCCGAGAACCCCGACACCGGCGAGCTGAACCAGCCCGAGGACTTCAGCGTGATCCTGATGGACGACGCCGGCACCGCGATGTACCAGGACGGCATCTTCGCCCAGTCCTCCTACGTCGAGGAGAACCCCGATATCACCGCCCGGTTCGTCGAGGCGTCGCTGCGCGGGTGGATCTTCTGCCGCGACAACCCCGAGGACTGCGTCCAGATCACGTTCGACCGCGGCTCGATCCTCGGCCAGGGCCACCAGCGCTGGATGATGAACGAGGTCAACAAGCTGATCTGGCCGTCGCCCGAGGGCATCGGGATGATGGTCGAACAGGGCTACCAGCGGACCGCCGAGATCGCCGCCGAGTCCATCGACGAGATCACCGAGGTCCCCGGCCCCGACGCCTACACGACCGAGTTCGTCGAGCAGGCCCTGTCCAACATCGAGGAGGACACGACCGGCGAGGACTGGCAGGCCGAGGAGGTCGAGGTCACGCCCGGCGGGGAGTAGGGCGGGGCGGCGTCAACCCTCCCCCGGCATCGACGCCATCAGGGCGTCGATGCCTGCGGCTTCGAGCGGGAAGGACAGGTGGTAGCCCTGCACGAGGTCGCAGCCGACCTCGCCGACCATACGGAGCTGCTGCTCGGTCTCGACGCCCTCGGCGACCACGGTGAGCCCGAGGTCGTGGGCGAGGTTGGTCACCGCGCTGACGATCGCGGTGTCCTGGGAGTCGGAGCCGAGACCCTCGACGAAGCTCCGGTCGATCTTCACCTGGTCCACGGGGAAGCGGCGGAGGTAGGTCAGGCAACAGTAGCCGGTGCCGAAATCGTCGATCGCCAGGGTGACGCCGATCTCCTTGAGCTCCTCGAGCGCCCGGACCACCCGGCCGTCGTCGTCCATGAGCACCGTCTCGGTGACCTCCAGGCAGATCTCCGCCGGGTCGGTGTCGTGCTGCCGCAGGACCGACCGGACGGCCGCCGGGAAGTCGGACCGCGTGAGCTGCACCGCCGACACGTTGACCGCGATGATCGGGCGCGGGATCTTCGACCCCCATCGCTTGAGCGCCACGCAGGCCGCGTTCAGCACCCAGAGGCCGATCGGCACGATCAGGCCGGTCTCCTCGGCCAGCGGCACGAACTCACCGGGGGCCAGCAGACCCCGGTCGGGGTGTTCCCATCGCACCAGGGCCTCGACACCGCGGATGCCGCCGTCCGGTACCGAGAAGATGGGCTGGTAGACCAGCCTCATCTCGCCGCTTTCGACGGCTCGTCGCAGGGCGTCCTCGCCGCGCAGCCGATGCGCGGCCTGGACGCGGATGGTCTCGTCGATGGTCTCGTGGGACCCGCCGCCCCGCTGCTTGGCCCGGTACATCGCGATGTCGGCGTCCTGGATCAGGGTGTCGGGCGTCTCGTGGCCGACGCGAGCGATCGCGATGCCCACGCTGGCCGTGATGGCGACCTCCTCGCCGCCGATCAGGAAGGGCTGGGCGAGCTCGCCCGTGACGCGCTGGGCCATGGTCACCGCCTGGCCGGCGTCGTTGAGCTCGTCGCACAGGACGACGAACTCGTCGCCGCCGACCCGGGCCAGCGTGTCACCGGGACGCAGCGTGTCGTGCAGTCGCCGTGCGACCGCCACGAGCAGCTGGTCGCCGGCCCGGTGACCGAGGCTGTCGTTGACCTCCTTGAAGCGGTCGAGATCGATGAACAGCACGGCGGGGACGCCGTGGCTGCGGCGGGACCGGTCGACGGCGTGGGTGATCCGGTCGTGCAGCAGCGTGCGGTTCGGCAGGTCGGTGAGCGGGTCATGCAGCGCCCGGTAGCGCAGTTCCCGCTCGGTCTCCTGTGACGCGTCGCGCCCGCGGGCGTTCAGGATGTAGGCCGCCGCGACATCGGCGAGGATCTGGCCTGCCGTGGCGTCCGCCTCCGACAGCGTGCCGGGTTCATCAAGGTACAGGTCGGCGGCGCCGATCCGCCCGCCGTCCGCGCGCATGGGGAAGCTGAAGACGGCGGCGAGGCCCTTCTCGACCGCTCGGGGGCTGAACCGGCGGAACCGCTCGTCCACGTTCAGGTCGGGGACGAGGACTCGCTGTCCCGTGCGGTAGGCCTCCAGGCACGGGCCCTCGCCGAGTTCGATCTGCAGCGACTCGATCTGCAGCAGGACGTCGTCGGACGCGGAGGCGAAGTGCATGTCGGTGTCCCTGCCCATGAGCATCACGCCGGCACCGGTGACCGGCACCACCTCGAGGATCCGGGTGGTCAGGTGGTCGAGAATGCCCTGGGTCGAGTAGTCGGTGGCCAGGGTATGGGCGAACTCGACCAGAAGTTCCGACAGTCGCTGCTCTTGAACCACACCGCCCCCCGTTGCACTGCTCCCGAAACATTGTTCCTTTGTGCAGCGTACAGGTGGCAAGCCCGCGCGGGCGTGGTCTCTTCAACCCTGCGGCGCGGCCGTGGCAGTTCACGCCCATGAACAGTCGCGTGCTTTGGCATGACCCGCCCATGACGGCCGGGAGGAGTGTCCCCTAGCCTCGTCTCGACGCCGGGCGCGGAAGGGGCGAGTGGCAGTGGGGACCGGGACCGGCCAGCGCCTCGTCCTCGCCCTGGGCGGCAACGCCATCGCCCCGGGCGGCACCGGCGGGACCGCGGCCGAGCAGACCGCGAACATCGCGCGCGCCATGGAGCCGGTCGCCGACCTCATCCACGGCGGGCACGACGTGGTGCTGACCCACGGGAACGGCCCGCAGGTCGGCAACCTGCTCATCAAGAACGAGATGGCGCGCGACGTCGTGCCCCCGATGCCGCTGGACTGGTGCGTCGCCCAGACCCAGGCGACGATCGGCTTCACGATCACCACCGCGCTCGAGCAGGCGCTGGCCCGGCGGGGCGTCTCCCGGCCGGTCGTGACGGTGATCAGCCGCGTGCTCGTCGCGGCCGATGACCCGGCCTGGTCGGCACCGAGCAAGCCGATCGGCCCCTACGTCGCCGACGAGGCCGAGGCGCGCAGGCGCTCGGCCGACACGGGCCAGACGTGGGCACCCGCCGGCCGCCGCGGCTGGCGCCGGCTCGTGCCGTCCCCGGAGCCGATCAGCTCGCTCGACCGGGCCGCGGTGGAACTCCTGCTGGCCGGCGGCGCGGTGGTGGTGGCGAACGGCGGCGGCGGCGTCCCCATGATCCGCGACGGCGGCCGCCTGAAGGGCGTCGAGGCGGTCATCGACAAGGACCTCGCGGCGGTCCGCCTGGCTGCCGACACCCGGGCGGGGCGGCTCGTCATCCTCACCGATGTCGCCGGTGTCGCGCTGCGCTACGGCGACGCCGACGAGGAGTGGCTCGGCGAGATCAGCGCCGCGGAGCTGCGTTCGCTGCAGTCCGACGGCCACTTCGCCGCGGGGTCGATGGGGCCGAAGGTCGAAGCGGCGCTGCGGTTCGTCGAGCAGACGGGCGGGACGGCGGTCATCGGCGCGCTCGACGACCTCCGGGGGGCCGCCGAGGGCGGCACCGGCACGCGGGTGGTCCCCGGATGACGCTGCTCGTCCTCGCCACGGGCGGCACCATCGCGAGCCGGCTCGACGAGCACGGCGCCGTGGTCCCCGCCGTCGCTCCCGCCGATCTCCTGGCGGCCGTCCCCGGTCTCGACGCGCTCGGCCCCCTCGAGGTCGAGGAGGTCGCCCGGGTCAACGGCTGGAACATCGACCCCGCGACGATGGTCCGGGTCGCGGAGCGGGCCAGGGCCGCGCTGCTCGGCGGTGGGGTCGACGGTGTGGTCGTGACGCACGGAACGGACACCGTCGAGGAGACGCTCTACCTCACCGACCTCCTCGCCGGCGAGGCGACCGACCGCGGCGCGATCGCGTTCGCCTGCGCGATGCGGTCCGGGTCCGACGTCGCCGCGGACGGCCCCCGAAACCTGCTGCACGCCGCCGTGGTCGCCGCCGCCCCGGCGGCGCGCGGCCGGGGGGCGCTGCTCTGCGTCAACGACGAGATCCACGCCGCCCGGTGGGTGACGAAGACCGACACCACGAACGTGAGCACCTTCCGCTCCCCGCCGGCGGGACCGGTCGGTGCCATCGAGCGGGGCCGGCCGCGCTTTTTCCTCGACACGCCGGCGCGTCCCCCCCGCGGCGGGGACGTCGACCTTGACGTGGCGCTGCTGAAGGCCTACTCCGGCATGGGCGACCGTCTCCTCCGGCACCTCGTCGATGGCGATGTCTCGGGCGTCGTGATCGAGGGCACCGGCGCCGGCAACGTCCCCGGGGCGCTGGTCCCGGCGATCGAGCGGGCGATCGGCTCCGGCGTCCCCGTGGTGATCGCGTCGCGGTGCTGGACCGGGCGGACCGTCCCGATCTACGGCGGCCCCGGGGGCGGCGTCACGCTCGATGGGCTGGGTGTGATCCGCTCGAACGGCCTGAACGGTCCCAAGGCCCGGCTGGCGCTCATGGTGGCCCTCGGGGTAACGCGCGACCTCGACGGCCTGCGCGCGTGGTTCGCCGATGCCTGACGCAGCCAGCGCTCCCGTGATGCCGGGCGCGGCGAGCACGGGGATCGCCGCGCTGCTCGACGGACCGCCCCGCCCTGGCCGCGTCCTCGGGGTCTTCCCGTCGGCGGTCTACATCGTCTGCCAGGCACAGGAGCAGATGGGAACGGGGGTGGTGGCGGTCGTGACCGCGGACGGGGTGCGGCTGCCCAATGCCATGGTTGTGGCGGCGCCGGCCGCCGCTCGGCCGTTCGCCGGCGTGCGCGCCGGCCACGAGGCGTGGGTCGGCGGCGGCGCGGTCGTGGCC
>JACCXR010000005.1 GCA_013696915.1 Euzebyaceae bacterium | reverse complement strand
GTCCCGGGGGTGGCCACGCGCCGGCAGGCCGCGTCGGGCGGCCGGAGCCGCGCCGGCGCCGGGGGCAAGCGGCGGGGCGGCCGGCGGTAGGACGGGGCCGGGTTCCGCGGGGGAGATTCACGTGTGTCAGAGCGCGGCGAGGCGGTCGGCGACCACCTCCGCCGTGGCGGGGCGGCGGGCCGGGTCGGGGTTAAGGCAGGCCGCGACCACCTGCGCCTCGCCCTCCGACAGGGAGGGGTCGAGCCGCGGCGTGGTCTTGAGGACGTGGCGCAGGGCGAGCAGCGAGTCCCGCTCGGGCAGCTCGCCGTAGACCGACCTGCCGCTCACGGCGCGGTGCAGCGTGACGCCCAGCGCCCAGACGTCGGACGCCCGCGACGCCCGACCGCCGCGGATGATGTCCGGATCCATGTACTCCACAGAGCCGATCGGCCCCATCCCGGTCATGGTCTGCCCGGGGGACAGGACCTGCGCGAGCCCGAGGTCGGACAGCTTCGCGCCGTCCGGCGCGAGGAGGACGTTGCCCGGCTTGATGTCGCGATGGACGATGCCCGCCTCGTGCAGCGCGTGCGCGCCGAGCGCCGCCTCCGCCACGGCACGCCGCACGTCGGCGCGCGACAGCGACGCGGCCGGCGCCGCCAGGGAACCGTCGGGGTAGAACTGCATCGCGTAGTAGCAGGTGCTGCCCTCCTGCCCGGCGTCGAGCAGCGTGACGAGGTGGCGCGACTGCACGGACGCGAAGACGCCGAGCTCTTTGGCCATGCGGCGCAGGGCATCCTCGCCGGTGGCGCCGGTGAGCACCTTGACCGCGACGTGCTCCGCCTCGGTGGGGAGCCGCGGCGGCGCGACCGCGAGGTAGTACGCCCCGTAGTTGCCCTCGCCGAGGAACCGGACGAACGTGTAGTCGGCGATGCGCTGCCGCTGCGCGCTGCCGGAAGTGGCCGTCAGGTCCACGGGTTCGCCTCCTGCCCCCCCGGCCGCCCGCTGCGGGCCGCGGTCGACGGGAGTGTAACGGGGCTCCGGCCGGGTCATGCGTCGCACAGGGTCCCGAGCCGCCCGCTCCGGCGCCCGGCAGCGGGCTTGCCGCGCACTTCCCTCCCCGCCCGCCGTCGCGTATCGTTTCCCCAACACGCGGGGCCGGTGGGAGTCCCGGGTCGGGAGAGCGGGGCATGGACGGCAACGAGACGATCACCTTCTCCAGGCGTGCCGCGGCGCCCAGCGCCGTGGGCGCCGGTGACCTCACCGACGCCCTGGTGGCCACGGACTACTGGACCGACCAGATGGTGGCCGACGCCGGCATCCCGATGATCGACGTGCCCTTCGTCACCGTCGGCGGCGGGATCGGCTCGTTCGTGATGGTGGACTACCTGCGGATCGCGGGGGTGGCCCCCGAGAAGATCAAGGTGCTCACGCAGCTCGACAAGCCGTACGAGGCGTACGCCTACCTCTGCCGCAACTCGCAGATCCCGGGCGGCGAGCGCCTTCGGTCCGACTCCAGCGCCTGCCCCGACAACATCTGGGGGTTCCCCGCGTACGCCATCCGGGAGGCGGTGGCGGAGAAGACCCTGAAGCCGCTGTGGAACGTCTTCACCGAACCGGTGATCAAGGACTACTACACGCCGCGCGCGGCCGCGGTCTTCCGGGCGATGGACCGCGAGGCGGCCAGGATCGGCTGGGACCGCTACCTCGAGAAGGGCCAGGTGCGCATGGTCCGCCGTCGCGCGGGCGGCGGCTACTTCACGATCCTCACGCCTCCGCAGGGCACGACCCGGACCAAGCGGGTCGCGTACCGGTCGCTCCACGCCCACATCGCGGTCGGGTACCCGGCGCTGCGGTTCCTCCCGGACCTGCAGAAGTACCGGGAGACCTACAACGACCGCACCAGGGTCGTGAACGCCTACGAGCCGCACGAGCACGTGTACGAGGAGCTGCGCCGGCGTCCGGGGGTCGTGATGGTCCGCGGCGCGGGCATCGTGGCGTCCCGGATCCTCCAGCGGCTGGTCGACGACCGCGACCACCACGGGGCGCAGACGCTCATCCTCCACCTGTTCAGGACCTACCGCGACCAGCCGTACGGCGACCGGCACTTCGGGCTCGGCAAGCGGCCGGCGAAGCAGGGATGGGCCTACCAGGGCTTCAACGTGACCAAGGCGACCTGGGGCGGCCAGCACCGCAAGAAGCTGCTGACGCTCGAGGGTGAGGAGCGCAAGAAGTTCATCAACTACATCGGCGGTGGGGCGCACACGCCGAACCGGGTCGACTGGAAGGAGCAGCTCAAGCGGGGGACGATGCAGGGCTTCTACCGGCAGGCGGTCGGCGTCGTCGAGGACGTCGTCCCGAGCGAGGACGGCTCCTCGGTGGTGTCGATGGTGCGGGGGAAGGACGGGACCGTCACCGAGTTCCCCGCGAAGTTCATCATCGACTGCACCGGGCTGGAGGGCTCGCCGCGGGAGCACCGCCTGCTCGCCGACCTGTTGGGCCACAGCGGCGCGACCACGAACCCCAGCGGCCGCCTCGACTGCAGCCAGTCCTTCGAGGTGCGGGGCAGCCAGTCGCCGCCCGGCAAGCTCTACGCGTCCGGGGCGGCCACCGCGGGCAGCTACTACGGCGGGGTCGACTCGTTCCTCGGGCTGCAGTACGTCGCGCAGCGCATCTACGAGGACCTCGCCGCCCAGGGCTTCTGCAAGCGGATCGGCCCCGGCCGGTCGGTGTCCGAGTGGATGAAGTGGATGAGGAACACGCCGCTGTGACCCCCACCATCGGCGGACGCCTCCAGACCAGGATCTTCCTGCTCGCCGTCATCGGCTCGCTGTGGACGCTGCTGATCGGGCCACTGCTGCCACGCCCCGACGGCGCGTCGCTCGGCGACGTCTACGTGGCCGCGTTCAAGGTGCTCGCCATCGTCACGGTCGTCGGCCTGGCCTGGGAGCTGCTGTATCACGGCCTCCAGCAGTTCCGCTGGGAGAAGGACTGGCCGACGCTCTACGGGTTCCTGACCGGGATCAACGAGGGCCTGCTCGCCTGGTACCTCGCGATCGCGCTCGGTCTCGTCGAGCCTGCTATCCCGACCTCGGCGTTCGTGGTCCACTTCACGACGACCTGGATCGTCACCTGGCTGTGGGCCAACGGCCCGATGCGCGTGGTGTTCCTCCGCTGGAGGTTCGTAGGGGGCAGGATCGTATGAAGCGGATCGCCGACTACCAGACCCTCGAACTGCTCGGCGCCGGCAGCCAGGGGGAGGTGTGGCTCGCGGTCCCCCCCGCCCGGCTGGGACTGTCCTCGGACCGCGTCGCCGTGAAGCTCATGAACGGCGCGACGACCGACCACGAGTTCCAGCTGGTCCTCGGAGAGCTGAAGGTCTACGCGTCCGCCCCCTCCTCGCACCTGGTGGCCCTGTACGACGCCGGCCGGTGGGGGGAGCGGCTGTTCATCGCCCAGGAGTACTTTCCGATCGGTGCGCTCGCCGAGGCGCGGCAGCTCGACGCGCGCGCCGCGTCGCGGGCGATCGCGGACGCGGCCCGGGGCGCGCACGCGCTGCACGAGGTCGGCATCGTCCACCGCCACATCAAGCCGGCGAACATCCTGCTCACCGACGCCGACGGGGGGGCGAAGCTCGGGGACCTCGGCCTGGCGCACGTCGTCTCGCCGGGGCAGACGGTGACGGGCACCGCGACGCTGGGGTCGGTCGAGTTCATGGAGCCGGGCGTCGTCCGCGGCGAGCGCGCCGCGCGCGCGTCGGACATCTGGTCGCTCGGCGTGAGCTGGCACCAGGCGCTGACGGGTCAGTCGCCCTACGGGCAACTCCCGGAGGGCAACCTCCTCGCCGTGCTGAAGCACGTGATCAACTCCTCGCCCCAGCTCAGCCAGGACATGCCGCCGGAGCGGCTCGAGATCATCCGCCGCTGCCTCGCGCCCGACCGGGCCGACCGCTACCCGACCGCGCTCGCGCTCGCCGAGGAGATCGAGCGCGTCGAGGGCCTGGTGACCGCCCGGTGAGCGACGTCCGGATCGGAGTCCAGCCCGGCGATGGCATCGTGGCGCACGTCGGCAGCGGCGTGCTGCTGGTCCTCCCCGGTGGGTCCGAGGCGATGACGGACGCGCTGCTGACGGTCCTGTCCCAGACGTGCGGGGACTCAGCCGCTCCCGGGCGGACGCTGTCGCGTCGCATCGCCGGCCACCTGGTCCAGGCCGATCCCGACGTCGTGCCGCCGTTCGCCGCCCTCGCGCCGTCGGAGCGCGGGTGGGCCGTCATCCTCCACGGCCCCGTCGAGGTGCGGATCGCGTGGCCCTCCGGCGAGGAGCGGCTGTTCGGCCGGGACGCCGCGACCTGGGTGGACCGCATCCTCGACGACGCCTTCGATGCGATCACGGTGGGGTCCGACGAGGCGGCCGCCCCCGAGGTGGACGAGCGCCTCGACCTGACGGCCGGGATCGTGCCGGGCTCGGGGCTGGTGCTGTCGCGGGCGGGAGTGCCGGCGGTGCCGGGACCATCGGCACCGGGAACGTCGGCGCCCGCGGGGCGGGCCTCTCCCGCCGCGGCGGTCCGGTCGGAGGTCGCGGAGGACGCCCCGACACTCCTGCGCCCGATCCCGCAGCCCGAACCCGTCGCCCAGCCTGCTCTGCTGCCCTCGCCGCCCGTCCCCCCGGCACCGACAGCGACCCCGGCGCCCGTCGCGACCGCCGAACCGGCCGGCCCCGTGGACTCCGAGGAGGACATCCCGTTCGAGTCCATTTCGTTGTTCGACATCGATGGCAGTTCCGCTCGGGCGCCCCTGCCGATCCTGGGCACGGACGCCGCCGAGGAGCCCGAGAGCGACGAGCCCGAGGGCACGATCGTGGACGGCATCCTCTGCGAAAGGGGCCACTTCAACCACCCGTTCGCCCTGTACTGCTCCTCGTGCGGCGTCTCGACCGTGCACCGCACTAGGACGACGGTGAAGGGGCCCCGGCCCACCCTCGGGGTCGTCGTCACCGACGACGGCACGACCTACACGCTCGACGCCGACTACATCGTGGGGCGGGAGCCCGAACGCGAGCCGTCCGTCCAGTCCGGCCACGTCCGCCTGCTGAAGCTGCAGGATCCCGAACGGTCGATCTCCCGCGTCCACGCCGAGATCCGCCTGCTCGACTGGGACGTCTTCATCGTCGACCGCGGGTCGGCGAACGGCACCTTCGTCGCGGCGCGCGACGAGGTCAGCTGGAAGCGGCTGCCGGCGGGCAAGCCCGAGAAGGTCATGCCCGGCACCCGCGTCGCCTTCGGCCGGCGCGTCATGACCTACGACACGCATCACCAGGCCTGAGCGCGGGGCCACCCAACCTCGGGTTCGAAGGCTAGACGCGACCATCGGCGTCTACCCTTCGAACGTTGGGCGGCGCCCGGCGGCCGGGTGCCCCGCGTCCGTTCCCGGGCAGCCATGCCGCCTACACTGGCCGCTCGCGTCCCCGAGCGGCAGGAGCCACGATGGAGCGCCGGATCTTCGGGTTGGAGATCGAGTACGGCGTCACCTGCACGTTCCGCGGGCAGCGCCGCCTGTCGCCCGACGAGGTCGCGCGGTACCTGTTCCGGCGGGTCGTCAGCTGGGGCAGGTCGTCCAACGTGTTCCTCGAGAACGGCGCGCGGCTGTACCTCGACGTGGGCTCCCACCCGGAGTACGCGACCCCGGAGTGCGACAGCGTCCGCGCGGTCGTCGTCCACGACAAGGCGGGGGAGCGCATCCTCGAGGGTCTCGTCGAGCAGGCCGAGCAGCGCCTGCACGAGGAGGGCATCGCCGGCCAGATCTACCTGTTCAAGAACAACACCGACTCCGCCGGCAACTCCTACGGCAGCCACGAGAACTACCTGGTCGCCCGCTTCGGGGAGTTCCAGAAGCTCGCCGACACCCTGATCCCGTTCCTCGTCACCCGCCAGATCTTCGCCGGCGCCGGCAAGGTGCTGCAGACGCCGCGCGGGGCGGTGTTCTCCGTCTCGCAGCGCGCCGAGCACATCTGGGAGGGGCTGTCGTCGGCGACCACCCGGAGCCGCCCGATCATCAACAGCCGCGACGAGCCGCACGCCGACGCCGAGCGCTACCGCCGCCTGCACGTGATCGTCGGCGACTCGAACATGAGCGAGTACGCCATCTGGCTGAAGGTGGCGACCGCCGACCTGGTGCTGCGCATGATCGAGGCGGGCACGGTCATGCGCGACCTCACGCTGGACAACCCGATCCGCGCCATCCGCGAGATCAGCCACGACATGACCTGCAGCAGGAGGGTGAAGCTCGCCGGCGGGCGCGAGCTGAGCGCGCTGGAGATCCAGCGCGAGTACTTCGAGCGGGTAGCGCAGTTCATCGACCACTCCGGGTCCGACGCCGACACCGACCACGTGATCGCCGAGTGGGGCCGCGTGCTCGAGACGATCGCGGACGACCCGCTGAAGCTGTCGCGCGAGTGCGACTGGGTCGCGAAGTACCACCTCATCGACGACTACCGCACCCGCCACGACCTCCCGCTGTCCCACCCGCGGATCTCGATGCTCGACCTGCAGTACCACGACGTGAACCGCAGCCGCGGGCTCTACTACCTGCTCCAGCGCCGCGACCGCGTCGACCGGCTCACCACGGACGCCGAGATCGACGCCGCGCGCGACACGCCGCCGCAGACCACCCGCGCGCGGCTGCGCGGGGAGTTCATCCGCCAGGCGAAGCGCAAGCGGCGGGACTTCACCGTCGACTGGGTGCACCTGAAGCTGAACGACCAAGCGCAGCGCACGGTCCTGTGCAAGGACCCTTTCCGGTCCGAGGATGAGCGCGTGGACAAGCTGATCGCGAGCATGTAGCGCTGCCCGGCACCCCTCGGGTCAGTCGCCCGGCACGCCCTCGACCGGGTCCTCCGTGGCGGGTGCCTCGGTCGCCGGCGCCTCGGTGGACGGCGCCTCGGTGGACGGCGCGTCCGTGGGCGTCTCTGTCGCGGTCGGCGAGGGCTCCGGTTCCGGCTCGGGCGGCGGTGGCGCCTTGCCCGACGAGACGCCGATGGAGATGGAGTCGCCGGCCTGGGCTGTCTCGCCGGGGCGCGGGTTCTGCCACAGGACCGTGCCCTCGGCGGTGAGGGAGTCGACGATGCGGGTCTGGCCGATCAGCTTCGCCTCGGCGAGCGCCCGCAGCGCCTGGGTCTCGTCCAGCCCGCGGACGTCGGGCACCGAGACCTCGCCGCCGTCGACGAGCGCGCGTTCGCCGATCTCGACCTCGGGGAACCCGACCGGTTCGACGCCGTCGAGCGCCCTGACCATGAAGTCGTGCCAGATCGTGGCCGGGATCGAGCCGCCGGTGCGGCCCGGCATCGAGATCTGGCCCTCCGCGTGCCCCATCCACACGGCGGCGGACATCACCGGCGTATAGCCGACGAACCAGGCGTCCGCGTTGTTCTGGGTCGTGCCCGTCTTGCCGGCCGCCCGCCAGTTGGCGAGGCTCGCGCGCGTGGCCGTGCCGCCGCTCACGACCGACTGCATGACGTCGACCATCGCGCCGTTCACGCGCGGGTCGAGGACCTGCTGCGGCGCCGGGGTGCGCTGGTAGAGCACCTCGCCGTCGGAGCTCTCGATGCGGTCGATCATCGACGCGGGGACGTGGGCGCCGCCGTTCGCGAAGGTGCCGTACGCCGAGGCCATCTCCAGGGGCGTGACGCCGCGTTCGATGCCGCCGAGGGAGATCGCGGGGTTGACGATGCCCGCTGTGGCGGCGTCGGTGTTGATGCCCATCTGCCGCGCGGTCTCGACCGCGTTCTCGATGCCGATGATGAGACCGAGCTGGGCGAACGCCGTGTTGACCGAGCGGATGAGGGCCTGGCGCATGTCCACGCGGCCGTAGCTGGCGCCGCCGTAGTTCTGGACGCCCTCCTCCTCCCACTTCGGGTCGCCCGATCCGGGGAACTTGGCTGGGCTCGTGCCCTCCAGCTCCATGTCGAGCGGGAAGCCCTCCATCAGCGCCGTCGCCATGACGAACGGCTTGAACGACGACCCCGGCTGCCGCCGCCCCTGGGTCGCGATGTTGTACTGCTCGGCCGCGAAGTCGGCGCCACCGTAGATCGCAAGGATGCTGCCGTCGCGCGGATCGACCGCCGCGATCGACGCGGTCGGCTGCGTCGGGTCGTCGGGCAGATAGCTCGTCACGACCTCGCGGGCCAGCGCCTGCATGAGCGGCTCCACCGACGTGTAGACGCGCAGCCCGCCGGTGAGGAGCCGCTCGTTGCGCGCGAGGCGGTCCTCGCCGAAGTCGGTGAGCATCGGGCTGTCGTAGAACTCCTGCTTCACCGCCTCGAGGAGGAACGGATCCGGCCGCTCCTGCGCGCGCGGGGGCGTGATCCCGAGCGGCGCGGTGACGAGGTGGGTGACCTGCTCGGGTGTGAAGTAGCCCTCGACGCCCATGTCGCGGATGACCCGGTCGCGCCGGGCGACGGCGGCGTCGGGGCTGCGCCGGGGGTCGAGGCTTCCGGGGGAGCGGATGATGCCGGCGAGCAGCGCGGCCTCCTCGTACAGCAGCTTCCCGGGCTGGTCGTGGCCGAAGTACTCCTCGGCGGCGGCGGCGATCCCGTACGCCCCGTTGCCGAAGTACACCTGGTTGAGGTAGCGCTCGAGCAGCTGCTCCTTGGTGAACTCCCGCTCCAGGGCGACCGCGTACGTGAGCTCGATCAGCTTCCGCTCCAGCGACGTCTCGTCGCCCACCTCGCTCTTGGCGAGCTGCTGGGTGATCGTCGAGCCGCCCTGTGTGACGACGCCGGCGCGGGCGTTCGCGACGAGGGCCCGTCCGATGCCCTCGACGTCGTACCCCTCGTGCTCCCAGAACTTGCGGTCCTCGGCGGTGATGACCGCGTCGCGCACGTGCTGCGGGATCTGCGAGAGCGGGACCAGCTGCCGGTCGATGTCGTCGTGGAGGACGCCGAGCACGCTGCCGTCGCCGGCGTACACGATGGACCGCTGGTCCAGCGCCGCGAGGGAGACCTCCTCGGGGAGCTGGACGCCGACCGCGACCGAGTTGCTCGTGCTGCGCGCGACCGGCGGGACGAACACGGACACGGCGTAGATCAGGGCCACGGCGCCGGCCAGCGCCGCCATGGCGAGGGTGAGGGCCCTGCCGATCCACGACCAGACCGCCCACGCGGTCCGCTCGGCCGGGGACGTCCCCGGCACCGTGTCCTGCAGGCTCATCAGCCGCGCCCCCTCGTCATCGTGCCCCATTGTTCCATGCGGCCGGGGCTGCGGCGGTCAGGCCGGTTCCCCATTGGACGACGCCGGCGCCCGGCGCTTGGGCGGCGATGCGACATGGGCGCGGTATCCGGCGCGAACGTCGCAATCCACAGGCGAGCGCTTCTCGGCCGCGGGCGCCGGTCTCGGCCGTGGGCGCCGGGCCTCCGCACAGCCGGCCGCCCGGGGCCCCGGTAGGCTCCCGCCGGTGACGGACCGGCTGGAGCGCCTCATCAACCTCGTCATCGCGCTGCGGGAGACCCGCCGGCCGCTGCCGGCCGCCGAGATCCGATCGAGGGTCGCGGGCTACGGCCAGGATGACCCGGAGTCGTTCCGCCGCATGTTCGAGCGGGACAAGGCCGACCTGCGCGCCCTGGGGGTCCCGCTCGACACCGCGCCGCTCGACCGATGGGACGACCGCGTCGGCTACCGGATCGACCCGCGCCGCTACGACCTTCCGGCCGTCCGGCTGGAGTCGGGCGAGCTCGCGGCACTGGCCGTCGCGCTGGAGGCGACCGGTCTCGCCGACGACGCGGCCGCCGGGCTGCGCAAGCTCGCCGTCGATGCCGGCGAGCCGGACGCCGCCCGGGCCGCGACCGGGCCGCCGGTCGGGATCGCACTCGACGCCCCCCACCGGGCGGCGCTGATGGAGGCGCAGCTGACCCGTACGACCGTGCGGTTCACCTACCGCGTGCCCGGGCAGCCGCCGGCCAGGCGGACCGTCGACCCCCATGCGCTCGTGCACCGCAGCGGCCGTTGGTACGTCGTCGGGCACGATCACGACCGAGGAGCCCGGCGGGCGTTCCGCCTGGACCGCATCGCCGGTGCGGTTGGCGTGGTCGGTGCGCCCGGCGCCTTCGTCCCACCGGACGCCGACGTCGGCGTCGACGACGTCGTCCCCCCCGCGCCGGACGTGGCACCCGAGACGGCCGAGGTCCTCGCCGCCGCGTCGGTCGCCTGGCAGGTCGCCCGACGGGCCCGCGGCGGCGGCGAGCCCGCCCATCCGGGCTGGACGGCGTACACCGTGGCCGTCGGCGACCCCGACCGGTTCGTCGGCTGGGTCCTCGACCTCGGCGTGGACGTCGAGGTCGTCGCGCCGCCGGTGCTGCGGGAGCGCATCGTGGCCCACCTGCGCGCCGTCGTCCGGCAGGCCGGGGGGTGACCGCGAACCGCACGCTCGCCCGCCTGGAGCGCATCCTGCTGCTCGTGCCCTGGCTGCTCGAGCATCCGGGCGCCGACGTGTACGAGGTGACGGACCGCTTCGACCTGACCCGCGAGGAGTTGTCCGACGACCTCGACGTCCTCGGCTACTGCGGCCTGCCCGGCTACGGCGGCGGCGACCTCGTCGAGGCCTCGATCGTCGGCGATCGCGTGACGGTCCGCATGGCCGACTTCTTCCGCCGCCCGCTGCGGCTGTCGGTGCGCGAGGCGGTCACTCTGCTGCTCGCCGCCCACGCGCTGGCCGGCATCGAGGGCTTTCCCGAGTCCGCAGACCTGCGGCGCGCCGTCGACAAGCTCGAGGCCGCGCTCGGCGGGTCGCCCGCCGGCGGGCCGCCGGCGAGGGTGGCGATCGATCTGCGCACCCCCGGCGACGAGCACCTGCCCGTCCTGCGCACGGCCGTCGAGGCCGGCGAGGTGGTCCACCTGGTGTACCGCTCGGCGTCGAAGGCCGAGACGACCAGCCGGGACGTGGAGCCCTGGGCGCTCGTCGGCTGGCGGGGCTCGTGGTACCTGCAGGCCTGGTGTCGGCTGGCGCGGGCGCCGCGGGACTTCCGGCTCGACCGCATGCGCGCGGTCCGGCCCACGGGGGAGCGGGGCGCGCGGGCCAGACCGGCGGAGCAGCCGGGTCCGGCCTACGTCCCCGCACCGGATGATCCGGTGGTCGTGCTCGATCTCGATCCTGCAGTCTGGTGGGTGGAGGAGTGGGCCGTGGTCGACGCCATCGAGGAGCGCGGCGACGTCCACCGCGTCACCCTGCGCACCGCGGAGCCCGAGTGGGTCGCCCGCCTGGTGCTGCGCGTCGGGACCGGTGCGCGCGTCGTCGCGCCGGCCGTCCTCGCGGAGCGGGTCGGCGCGCTGGCCCGCGAGGCCCTCGACCGCTACGAGCCGCGCGGCTCGTAGAAGGCCGCCCCGGCGGCTTAAGGGCGTGGGACGCCGCCGCCCGCGGCCCTCGCCTGCGGTGCGGCGGACGAGCGCCGGCC
>JACCXR010000535.1 GCA_013696915.1 Euzebyaceae bacterium | reverse complement strand
GGCGTGGACCACACCGACCACGGCACCGCGGAGCGCGTCGCCGAGCTGCGCGCCGCCGTCCGTGCGCACCCCGTCCACGCCGACGCGGCCCTGGCGGACATCGAGGTGTGGGCCCGCCGCTTCGACGACCTCCGCGCCGACACCGAGCGGCTGGAGCGGCAGGTGCAGCGACGGACCGGATCGCTCGTCCGCCAGTTCGACCGCATCGTGGACGTCCTCACCGACCTCGGCTACCTCGACGAGGCGCCGGCGCCCACCGCGGCCGGTCTGCAGCTGGCCGGCCTCTACGCCGAGACCGACCTCGTGCTCGCCGAGGCCCTGCGGGCCGGCGTGTTCGCGGGGCTCGACACGCCGTCGCTGGCCGCCGTCGTCAGCGCCTTCACGTACCAGACCCGGCAGAAGGATCCGCCACCGGCGCACCTGCCGACGGCGGAGGTCCGCAGCGCCCTCGAAGGGGTCGTCGGCATCTGGCAGGGGATCGTCGAGCGGGAGGAGGCGGCGTCGCTCCCCCCCACGCGGCCGCCCGACCCGGGATTCGCCGACGTCGTCTGGCGCTGGTCGAGCGGGGCCGACCTCGACGACGCGCTCGGCGAGGCGGCGATGACCGCGGGGGACTTCGTCCGCAACTGCAAGCAGGTCGCCGATCTCCTGCGCCAGGTCCGCGAGACGGTCGCCGGCGCGCCGCTGGCCGACACCGCCTCCGCGGCTGCGCGCTCGATCGTCCGCGGGGTCGTGGCCTACACCGGACTGTGACGCGTCCGCGACCGTCGAGCAGCCCCTTCGGCCCCCTCCGGCTGGTCGTCAACCCCCGCGCCGGCCGGGGGTCGGCGGGCCGGACGCTGCCCGCGCTGCGAGCTGCGCTGGACGCCCGCGGGGTCCTCCACGAAGTGGTCGAGACGGACGGCCCCCGGGGCGCCGGGCCGGCGGCCAGGGCGGCGCTCGAGGACGGGGTGCGCTTCGTCGCCGCCGTCGGGGGGGACGGCACCGTCCACGAGGTCGTGAACGGGCTGCTGACGGCGGAGGGGGAGCCGAGGGCGCCCGGCCTCGTGTTCGGCGTGGCGTCGGGCGGCTCCGGCTGCGACTTCGCGAGGACGTTCGGGCTCGACCGCAAGCCCGAGGTCGTCGCCCGACACCTGGCGAGCGAGGCGACGATGGAGATCGATCTCGGCGTGGTGACGTTCACGGACCTCGGCGGACGCCCGGCCCAACGGCTGTTCGCGAACATCGCGCAGGTCGGCTGGGGCGCCGACGTGGTGCGGCGCGCCGATCGGCTCCCCCGCTGGCTCGGCCGCGTCCGCTACCTGGTCGCGGCCTACGCCGCCATCGGCGGGCTCGACCGGCAGGAGACCGAGGTCTCTGTCGCGCACACGTCGACCACCGTGCCGGTCGTCGACCTCGTGGTCGCGAACTGCCAGTTCTTCGGCGGCGGCATGAAGGTCGCCCCGCGCGCGCTCCCCGACGACGGGAAGTTCAACGTCCAGGTGTTCACCGGAGAACGCAGCCAGGTGTTCACGATGACGCAGAAGATCTACCGCGGTGAGCACCTGCCGCACCCGAACGTGGTCGAGTGGCAGTCGCCGACGGTGGAGATCGCACCGCCCCGCCCGCTCGCCGTCGAGGCCGACGGCGAACTGCTCGGGCGCACCCCCGCGACCTTCCGCCTCGTCGAGCGGGCACTGCGCCTCAAGATCTGAAGGCCTCGACGAGGGCCTCGGAGAACGCCTTGAGGTCGTCGGGCTTCCGGCTGGTCACGAGGCCGTTGTCGGTGACGACCTCCTCGTCGACCCACTCCCCGCCGGCGTTGCGGATGTCGGTCTGCAGGCTCGGCCACGACGTGAGCGTCCGGCCCGCCACCACGTTCGCCTCGATCAGCGTCCACGGTCCGTGGCAGATCGCGCCGACGGGCTTGCCGGCCTCGAAGAACGCACGGACGAACGCGACGGCGTCGCGGTCCACCCTGAGGAAGTCGGGGTTGGCCACGCCGCCGGGGAGGACCAGACCGTCGTAGTCCCCGGCGCTGGCGTCGCTCACCGTGCGATCGACGGCGAACGTGTCGCCCTTGTCCATGTGCTCGACGCCCTGGATTTCGCCGGCCTCCAGGGAGACCAGCTCGACCGTGGCGCCGGCGTCCTGGAGAGCCTGCCGCGGCTGCGTCAACTCGATCTGTTCCACCCCGTCCGTCGCGAGCATCGCGATCCTGCGGCCATCAAGTGTGCCGGGCATAGCGGGCCCCTTCGTCGGTGTCTCGGTGTCGGTGTCTCGGTCCGTTCCTCCGACCGCTACCCGGCGCCACGGGCACCTGAAACCAGCCCGCGCGAAGGCGTCGGTATCATCGGCGGCGCCCGTCTCCGCCGCCGAGGAGTGCTCTCCATGCCCGTCCCCACGCCCGCTCTCGACCGCGCGGCCGCGCAGATGGCGGCCGCCGGCGTCGACGCGCTGCTGCTGGGCCCCGGGGCGGATCTGCGCTATCTCGTCGGCTACCGCGCGCTGCCGCTGGAACGGCTCACCCTGCTCGTCGCCCGCGCCGACGGACGCCACGCGCTGCTCGTGCCCCGGCTTGAACGGCCGCGGGCGGAGGACTCCGGCGCCGGCGGCGCGGTGGCGATCCAGGACTTCGCCGAGACCGACGACCCGTTCGCGCTCGCCGCCCGCTGCCTCGACGGCCTCCCGCCCGGCGCCGTGCTGGGGGCGGGCGACCGCCTCTGGTCGACGTTCCTGCTCGGGCTCCAGGACGCGTTGCCGTCGGCGTCCTGGGTGCGTGCGAGCACGGTCACCCGCGAGCTGCGGATGCGCAAGGCCCCCGACGAGGTGGATGCGCTCCGGCGCGCCGGCCAGGCGATCGACCGCGTCCACGCCCAGGTGCCGGGACTGCTCAAGGCCGGACGCACGGAGTCCGAGGTGGGCCGGGACATCGCCGACGCCATCCTCGCCGAGGGGCACCAGACCGTGAACTTCGTCATCGTCGGCTCCGGCCCCAACGGCGCGTCGCCGCACCACGAGACCGGCAGCCGCGTCCTCGCCGACGGCGACGCGATCGTCGTCGACATCGGCGGCACCCTCGACGGCTACTGCTCGGACTGCACCCGCGACTACGTCGTCGGCGACCCGCCGGACGGCTACGCCGAGGCCCACGCGGCGCTGGAGACGGCGCAGGCGGCGGCGTGCGACGCGGTCCACCCGGGGGTGACCGCCGCCGCAATCGACGCGGCCGCGCGCGACGTGCTCTCCGCCGCCGGCTACGGCGGGCACTTCGTCCACCGCACCGGCCACGGCATCGGCCTCGAGGAGCACGAGGACCCCTACATCGTCGCCGGCAACGACCTCGCCCTTGCCCCCGGCATGGCCTTCTCGATCGAGCCGGGCGTCTACCTGCCCGGCCGGTTCGGCATGCGCATCGAGGACATCGTCGTCGTGACCGACGACGGGTGCGAGCGGCTGAACACCCTCGACCGGGCCGCGGTGGCCGTCGCGCCGTGACCCGCCGCCCCGTGCCCCGCCGCCCCGTGACCCGTCGCTCCGTGACCCGCCGCGCCGACGCCCGGCCCGTGCCGTGACCGTGACCCGCCTGGACGCCGAGCAACGGGACCTGCTCGACCTCGTCCGCGCGTACGCGGTCAACGAGGTCGGTCCGCGCGCGGACACCGACGAGAAGGCGGGACGGTTCCCCCGGGACCTGTTCGACGCCCTCGGCCGGATGGACCTCATGGGGCTCCCCTTCGACGCGGAGCACGGCGGCTCGGGGCAGCCCTACGGCGTGTACCTGCGGGTCGTCGAGGAGCTGGCCAGGTCGTTCATGACGGTCGGCCTCGGCCTGTCGGTCCACACCCTCGCGAGCTGGGCCGTGGCGACCTACGCCTCCGAGGACCTGCGGCGCGAGGCGCTGCCGCGGCTGACCTCGGGGGAGTGGCTCGGCGCCTACTCGCTGTCCGAGCCGGGCAGCGGCTCGGACGCCGCCGGGCTGGCGACCCGGGCGGAGCGCGACGGGGACGCCTACGTCGTCCACGGGACGAAGGCGTGGGTGACCCACGCGGGCGAGGCCGACGTCTACGTCCTGATGTGCCGCACCGGTCCCGACAAGAGCCGCGGGATCTCCGCGCTGCTCGTGCCGGCGGACACCCCCGGCCTGGTGTTCGCCCCGCCCGAGCACAAGCTGGGCATGAACGCCTCGCCCACCGGCCAGCTGATCTTCGACGGCGCGCGGGTGCCCGCCCGCAACCTCCTGGCGTCCGAGGGGCAGGGCTTCCGGATCGCGATGCGCGCGCTCGACGGCGGGCGGCTGGGCATCGCCGCCTGCTCGACCGGGCTCGCGCAGGCGGCGCTCGACCACGCGGTCGCCTACGCCCGCGAACGCGAGCAGTTCGGCCGGCCGATCGGCCAGTTCCAGGGTGTCGCGTTCATGCTGGCGGACATGGCGACGGGGGTCGAGGCCGCACGGGCGCTGTGGCTGGAGGCGGCCGAGCGCCGGGACGCCGGCAGCCCGTACGGCCGCATCGCCGCCATGGCAAAGCTGTTCGCCAGTGACACCGCCATGCGGGTCGCGACCGACGCGGTCCAGGTCTTCGGCGGCTACGGGTACACGACCGACTACCCCGTCGAGCGGCTGATGCGGGAGGCGAAGGTGCTCCAGATCGTCGAGGGCACGAACCAGGTCCAGCGCGTCGTGATCTCCCGGGACCTGCTGCGCGACGGATGACCGCGTCCGGCGAGCCGCCGCCTGCCGACCGGGACCGGCGGATCGTCCGGCGCGCGCTCGTCGCCGGCGCCGCGACCTGGGCAGTGCTGTCGGTCCTGCTCCTCGCCGCGACCCTGGTCGCGGGCCTCGGCGGCCGCGAGGGGCTGACCGTCGTCCTGCTCGCCCTGTGCTTCGGGGGCGCTGTGGCCAGCGGCTGGCTGATCCTCGCGCTGTTCCTCGACGTGCTCGCCGACCAACGCGCCACCCGCCGCCGGCTCGCGTGGACCGCCGGCGTCGTGCTGTTCACCATGGCCTCGCCCATGCTCGTGCTCGGCGCCCAGGGATCGGGCCGCTGAGCCGTGAATCGCGGAGGCTCGTCCGAGGCGATTCTCATGGCCTCGGTTGTGGCGGTCGCGCAGCGACCGTCATGGGATTGCTGACGCCGGAGTCCGCTGCGCGCCGGCCGGGGAGCGGCGCCCGCGCATCGCCCGCCCGTCCGGGCGAGCGGCTACGGTTCCTCCGATGGCCGAGTTCACCTGTGGGACGTGCGACCGTCCGTTCACGCTGTCCGACAAGGTCGTCGCCCGGTTCCCGGGCTGGACACCGCGCCAGTGCCGGGCATGCCGGGACTCCGCCGCCGGCACGCCGGCGAAGGCCGCCGGCACGCCGGGGAGGGCCGTCGGC
>JACCXR010000487.1 GCA_013696915.1 Euzebyaceae bacterium | reverse complement strand
CGCCTCGCCGCTGGACGCCGCACGCGCCGCGGTCGCCGCGGGCTCGGCGAGCGTCGAGCACCCGCTCGCCGGCATGCTCGACCCCGCGCGGGCCCGCGCCCTCACCCCGGGCCCTGAGCCGTGAATCGCCGCGGCTCGTCCGAGGCTCGTCCGCGGCTCGTCCGCGGCTCGTCCGCGGCTCGTCCGAGGCACGTCCGAGGCACGTCCGAGGCACGTCCGAGGCGATTCTCGTGACCTCGATGGTGGCGGTCGCGCAGCGACCGCGGCAAGTCGATCGAGAGCGTCCAGGCGGGCCAGTACCTGTAGCCGTCGGGGTGGCCTGGGTTCGGGCCGTGATCACGGCCGCAATCCTGGCCACCGCCCGAAGGGACTGCCCGGGACGGTGATCTGCCGCGGAATCGCGGCCGGGTCTCGGCGGCCTCGGTCAGGGCGGCTTCGAAGATCCTTGACAGCGGTGCCGCCGCCGAGGTGAATGGCCGGTGACGACGACGTTGCCATCGAGGTCAGTGCCGGCGGAAGGGTGCAGGCTCCGTGCAGACGGCGAGACTGCAGCTCGGCCCCCCCGATGCGGCCCAGGCCCAGGCCGCCACTCGAGAGTTCCTGGTCGTGCGCGGCTCCGGCGGGTTGCGGCCGTGAGACCGCTCCGGCTGCCTCCCCACCAGCTCCACCGCTTCTACGCCGGGGGGCCGGCGATCGCCGAGTTGCGCGGCATCCCCTCGACCGACGACCACGCGCCCGAGGACTGGGTCGGCTCCACCACCACCCTGTTCGGCGAGGAGCGGCTGGGACTGTCCACCCTGGACGACGGCCGCCTGCTGCGCGACGCGATCGCCGCCGACCCCGAGGGCTTCCTCGGACCGGAGCACACCGCACGCCACGGCCCGGATCCGGTGCTGCTCGTCAAGCTCCTCGACGCGGGCGAGCGGCTGCCCGTCCACTGCCATCCCGACCGCGACTTCGCCCGCCGCCATCTCGACTGCCCCTACGGCAAGACCGAGGCGTGGGTCGTCATCGACACCGCCGGCGCCGACCCGGCGGTCCACCTCGGCTTCACGCGCGACGTCGACCCCGGGCAGCTGGCCGGCTGGGTCGCCTCCCAGGCGACCGACGCGCTGCTCGCGGCGCTCCACCGGGTGCCGGTCGCAGCCGGGGACGCCGTCCTCGTGCCCGCCGGGCTGCCGCACGCGATCGGCGAGGGCGTGCTCATCGTCGAGCTCCAGGAGCCGACCGACCTGTCGGTCCTGCTCGAGTGGGAGGACTACGAGGTCGACGGCACGACCGACGGCCACCTGGGGCTGGGGTTCGACGTCGCGCTGCGGTGCGTGGACCGCTCCGGATGGGGGCGGGAGCGCCTGGAGCGCCTGCGCCCCGGCCGGGGGGGCAACGGGCCCGTCCGCAACCTGCTGCCCCCCGAGGCGGACCCCTTCTTCCGGGCGCAGCGCCTCTCCGCGCGCGACGGCGTCGAGCTCGCCCCCGGCTTCTCGATCCTCGTGGTCGTGACCGGGTCCGGGACGCTCTCCTGGGACGGCGGCACGATCGACGTCGCGCGCGGCGACACGCTCCTGGTGCCCCACGCCGCGGGGACGGTGCACGTCCGGGGCGACGTCGAAGCCATCCGGGCCCGTCCCCCCGACGCCGGCCAGGCCGGAGGATGAGCGGCTCCGAACTGCTCGTCGGTGTCGACGTCGGGACGACGTCGGCCAAGGCCGCCGTCGTGTCGCTGGACGGGCGAGAACTCTCCCACGGCCGGGCGCCCATGCCGTGGCGCCAGGTCTCCACGGGCGCGGAGATCGCTCCCGACGCGCTCGTGGGAACCGCCCTCGCCGCGGTCGGCAGCGCTCTCGGCGGCGGGCCGGACGGCCCCGTGGTCGGCCTCGGGGTGACCGGGATGGCCGAGACCGGGGTGCTCCTCGACGGCGCCGGGACACCGGTCGCGCCGGCCATCGCCTGGCACGACTCCCGGGGTGCACAGGAGGTCCGCCGGCTCGACGACCGGCTCGGGCCGGGCCGGTTCACCGAACGCACCGGCCTCGAGGTCCGGCCGCTCTGCTCGGCGAGCAAGTACCAGTGGCTGCGCGGCCATGTCGAGGGCGCGGAACGCGGGTGCCGCTGGCTCGGCGTCGCGGAGTGGGTGGTGCACCGGCTCGGCGGCGACCATCAGGCCGAGCTGTCGCTCGCCTCCCGCACCGGCTGGCTCGACCTCGCCTCCCGCGGCTGGTGGCAGGAATCCCTCGAGGCCTGCGGTGCGCCGGCGGGGCTGCTGCCGGAGCCGGTCGTCGCGGGTACGGCGGCCGGCCGGGTCGCCGCAGCCCACGGCAGGCTGGCCGGAGCGGTGCTGACCGTCGGCGGCCACGACCATCTCTGCGCCGCCGCCGGGGTCGGGGCCGTCGGCGACGGGGACGTCTTCGACTCCTGCGGCACGGCGGAGGCCTTCATCGCACCCGTGGCCCCGCCGGTGCCGGCGGCCGACGTGAGCCGGCTCGTGAGCGAGGGCGTCAGTGTCGGCTGGCACGTCGTCCCCGACCGGCAGGCGCTGCTGGGTGCGCAGCGGGCCGGGCTGGAACTCCAGCGCTTCCTCGACCTGCTCGGGGTCTGCGCCGGACAGCGGGACGCGCTCGACTCGGCGGCTGCCGCGGCGCCGCCGGGGGCCGGGGGTCTCGTCGTCCTCGGCCTGGAGGAGGACGAGATGACGCTCGCGGGCATCCCCCGGCGGCCCGCCCCCGGGCTGGTCTGGCGGGCCGCCCTGGAAGCGGTCACCGAGCGCTCGGCCGCCATCCTCTCCCGGATCGAGGGCCTGACCGGCCCCACCCGCCGGTTGGTGGTCGGCGGCGGCTGGGCGCGCAGCGCAGCGCTCCGCGACGTCAAGCGCGCGCGTCTCGGACCCTTCACCTATCCATGCGTCGGGGAGCCGGGCGCGCGGGGCGCAGCGCTGCTGGCCGGGCTCGCCGCCGGACGTTACCCGGCCGTGGACCGGCTCCCAGCGCCCCCGGACGAACGAACGGGCGACCGATGACCACGCCGCTGCTCCAGGCCCACGGGATCGTCAAGAACTACGGCCACGTGCAGGCCCTGCGAGGTGCCGACTTCGCCGTGCAGGCGGGGGAGGTCGTGGCGTTGATCGGCGACAACGGCGCCGGCAAGAGCACCCTGGTCAAGGTGCTGGCCGGCGTGACGCATCCCGACGGCGGGGAGATCCGCTTCTCCGGCCGCGTGGTGTCGCTGCCGAGCCCGACGGCCGCGCGCGCCATGGGCATCGAGACCGTGTACCAGGACCTGGCGCTGGCCCCCGACCTGGACCCCGCGGCGAACCTGTTCCTCGGACGCGAACTCGTGCGTCCCGGCCTGCTCGGGCGGCTCGGCTTCCTCGACAAGTCCGCCATGGCGGAACGGACGCGGACGGCCTTCGCCGAGATGGGCGCCGGCGTCCAGTCCGACACGGCACCAGTGGGGTCGCTGTCGGGAGGCCAGCGGCAGAGCATCGCCGTCGGCCGTGCCGCCGCGTGGGCGAGCAAGGTCGTGTTCATGGACGAGCCGACCGCCGCGCTGGGCGTGGTGCAGGCCGGCAAGGTGCTCGAGCTCATCCGCCGCGTGCGCGACAGCGGGGTCGCCGTCGTGCTGATCAGCCACAACATGCCGCAGGTCTTCGAGATCGCCGACCGCATCGAGGTGCTGCGGCTCGGTCGCCGGGTGGCTCGCTACCGACCGGCCGAGGTCTCGATGGAGGACGTCGTGGGGGCGATGACGGGAGCCGTCGTCCAGGAGGAGGTCTCTTGAGCGCGACCGCGCCGAAGCCGGCCCCGGCGGTCGAGGCTCCGGCGGCCTCCGCCGGGGCGTCGGAGCGCCGCCGCAGGGCCGTCCGCCTGGCGACGGACTCCACCGCCCTGATCTTCGTCGCGCTCCTGGTCCTCCTCGCGATCTTCTCGGCCCTGAAGCCGGGAGCCTTCGCGACCGTCAACAACCTCCGCAACATCTCGATCGCCGCGGCGCCGCTGCTCGTGCTGGGCGTGGGCATGACGTTCGTCATCATCACCGCCGGGATCGACCTGTCGGTCGGGTCGGTGCTGGTCTTCTCGGGCGTGATCGCCGTCAAGGTGATGACCGCGCTCGGGAACTCCGGGTGGGGCGTCGTCGTCGTCGGCACCGTGGCGGCGATGCTGACCGGACTCGCATGGGGCCTGGTCAACGGCGCGCTCATCGCCAAGGCGCGCATCCCCGCGCTGATCGTGACGCTCGGGACGCTGGGGGCGGGCCTCGGCGGCGCGCAGCTGATCACCGGCGGCGTCAACCTCCGCGGCGTCCCGAGGGAGCTCGTGACCGTCGTCGGGGTCGGACGACTGTTCGGCGTCGTCCCGTGGCTGGTCGCCGTCGCGCTCGTCGTCACCGTCGTCGGCGCGGTGGCGCTGCGGATGACCCGGTTCGGGCGGTACACGTTCGCGATCGGCTCCAACGCGGAGGCGGCACGGCGGGTCGGCATCAACGTCGACCGGCACCTGATCAAGGTCTACGCCCTGTCCGGGATGCTGGCCGGACTCGCCGGGATGATCTCCCTGGCCCGGTTCACGAACACCACCATCGCCGGCCATTCGACCGACAACCTCCAGGCGATCGCCGCGGTCGTCATCGGAGGCACGAGCCTGTTCGGCGGGGTCGGGACGATCCTCGGAACCGTCGTCGGCGTCTTCATTCCCGCGGTGCTCCAGAACGGCTTCGTGATCCTGCGGGTGCAGCCCTTCTGGCAGGAGGTGGCGGTCGGGGTCGTCCTGATCGCCGCGGTGTACGTCGACCAGCTCAAACGTCGCGCCCGAGACCGACTCTAGGAAGGAACGCTCCATGCGCAGAACCCGTCTGACCCTCGCGGCCACCGTTGCCGCCCTCAGCATCCTGGCCGCCGCGTGCGGTGGGGACGCCGCCGAGGAGCCGGCGGGCACCGGCACGACGGGCGGCGCGGCCGCCACCGACGCCGGCGCCGAGACCGGCACCGAGACAACCGGCGCCGAGACCGGCGCCGAGACCGCCGGCACCGAGACCGCCGGCACCGGCGGTGACTACCGGATCACCCTCATCCCCGGCGTGACCGGCGACGAGTTCTACGTGTCCATGGAGTGCGGTGCCCGGGAGGCCGCCGAGGAGCTGGGGGTCGAACTCGACGTCCAGGGGGCGGACACCTTCGACCCGACGGCGCAGACGCCGGTCCTCGAAGCGGTGCTCGCCGACCCGCCGGACGCGATCCTGATCGCTCCGACGGACACGCAGGCACTGCAGGCGCCGATCCAGGCCGCCGTCGATGCCGGCGTGGTCGTCGTCCTGGTCGACACCACCCTCGACGACCCGTCGATCGCCGCATCGGCGATCGCCTCGGACAACGTCGAGGGCGGCCGGATGGCCGCCGAGGCGCTCGCCGAGCTGATCGGCGAGGAGGGGCCCGTGCTCGTCATCAACGTCAACCCGGGCATCTCCACAACGGACCAGCGCCAGCAGGGATTCGAGGGGGGCATCGAGGCGTACGAGAACATCACCTACCTCGGCACCGAGTTCAGCAACAACGAGCCCGCGCAGGCGGCGTCCATCGTCGACGCGACCCTGGCCGCGGAGCCGGAGCTCGCCGGCATCTTCGCCACGAACCTCTTCTCCGCCGAGGGCGCGGCGACCGGCATCCGCAACGCCGGGGAGGCCGGCGCGGACATCAGCGTGGTCGGCTTCGACGCAGGCCCGGCCCAGGTCGACCAGCTCGAGGAGGGCCTGGTGCAGGCGCTGATCGTGCAGAAGCCGCTGGAGATCGGCCGGCAGGGCGTCGAGCAGGCCGTCGCGGCCCTCAACGGGGAACCGGTCGAAGCCGAGATCTCGACCGACTTCGTGACCGCCACACAGGAAAACCTGGACGACGAGGAGATCGCCCCGTTCCTCTACCGGGACGCGTGCTGAGGCGATCCTGGGTCCCGGCCCGGCGGTATTCCCCTAACGGGTCCCCTGCGCCCGCCGTCGGTGCGCCCGGCCGGCCGTCGCCGCCACAGCCGTGAGGACGGCCACCGCGGCGTCGAGCCGGGTGGTCCCGTCCGTCTCGAGCGCTATGGCGACCATGCGGTCCCCGGCGGCCTGGAGGTCCGCGATGGCGACGTCCAGGCCCGCGGCGGTCGCCCGGTCGCGCGGGTAGCGGTCGAAGGCGGCCAGCCGGTCGGAGAGCTCGTCACGCGCGGAGTGCAGGCGGCGCAGCAGGCCGGCGACCTCGGCCTGGGGCGCTTCGGGCTCGGGGACGGCGAGCCCCGCTGCCTGCACGGAGGAGGTCAGGGCGCCCAGCCGGTCCCACAGGGCCGTGGCGGGGCACAGCCACGACCACAGGTCGTCCTCCGCGGCGAGCAGCAGCCCGGTCTCACAGACCCGCGCCGCCTCCACGACCGTGTCCCCGAGGGCGGCGGCGACCGCCGGGCGGGGCCCGCGGCGCAGCTGCGCCAGACCGAGCGCGACGGCGTGCTCGATGCGTTCGAAGCGCTCGTGGCATTCGACGAAGTCGTCGCCGCAGTCCGCCAATCGGGGCTCTCCTTTTCCACAGCGCGTGGGACCGAAGACGGCGCCCACGCTACAGGACTCGCAGGGCCGGGGACTTCGCCGCGCGCGAGGCCGCGACCGGTTGCCCACAGGCCTGGGCCCGCGAATCGGGCCCGCACCGGCCCGGGCGGCGCATGCTCGATCGATGCCGCCCGCCCCAGCACCCCGGTTCGAACCCGCCTACGCCGCCGCCGCGCTGTTCGTCGACCGTGCGCTCGCGCGCAACGCCAGCCTGTTCGCCTCGAAGCGCCGCGCATGGGCGCCGGACGTGCTCGACGACCTGTGCCGCCGCCTCGCCGATCCGGGCGGCGGGGCGGGGACGTCGTTCGACCAGCGGTGGACTCGACAGCTCGACGGCGCACCGCCCGCGACCCTTCACCTGGCCGCCGAGCTGCTGTACGTGCACGTCGTGTTCGCGACCGATCTCCGCGCCGCCACCAAACGCCGGCTCGTCGGTGAGACGCTCGCGCGGTCCCCATCGGCGCCGGCGCTTCCTCCTGTTCTGGACGCCGCCCTCGAGGGTGGGATCGCCGGCACGGGCGTCGCGTACAAGGCGCGACGCCAGTCCCAGCTGCAACTGCTCGCCGACGCCGCCCGCGCCTGGAAGCGCCTCCCCGCCGCGCAGCGCCGAGGACTGCTGACACAGCCGCGCCACTTCAAGGCGTGGCTGTTCTCCGTCCCCCACCGCGGCGCGTACGCCCAGCGGGAGGCGCTGCTGCACCTCGTCCACCCGGCGGCGTTCGAACCGATCGTCTCGCCCCGGGTCAAGGAGCGCATCGTCGCCGCGTTCAGCCGCGACGTGCCGGCGGGCGTCGACGACGTCGACGACGCGCTCGCCGCGATCCGGGCGGCTCTGGAGCGCCGCCACGGGGCGGCGTTCCGGTTCGACGACCCGGGTGTCGCGGCTCGCTGGCGGCCGCAGTGAGGCCCGCGCGCACCCAGCCTGCTTGCCGGCTGGGCGCCGCCCGGCCTGCGCGTGCCGTCGAGAAGATCCAGCCGGCGGGCGCGGTGGACTCCGGCGCCGCGACGTGGAACTCCCCGGCGCCCCAGCCCCCGTCGGAAGACGATCGATCCCCCCCATGTCCGCGCCCGTCCAGCCGCGCCGCCGTTCCGCCCTGGCGGCGGTCGCGCTCGCCGTCGCCCTGGTGGCGGGGGGGCTCCCGTCCGCGGCCCTGGCCCAGCCGTCGCCTCGGGACCTCCGCGGCGCCGCGGAGCGCC
>JACCXR010000485.1 GCA_013696915.1 Euzebyaceae bacterium | reverse complement strand
GGGTCGAAGACGACGGCCCGGCCGCGCGGGCCGGCGTCCGCCGCGGCGACCTGATCGTGGCGGCCGGCGGTCGGCCCGTGGCCGACGCCGACGAACTCCACGCCGCGCTCGAGGCACTGGCCGACGGCGGCACGCTCGCGCTGACCGTCGTACGGGGCGTGGACGAGGTCGAGCTGCACGCCGGCGGCGACGGTCCCGAGCGGGTCGGCACCGCCTGACCCGCCGGTCCGCTCCCGGCACGTAGCCCCCCCAGCCCGGCCCGGCGCGTGGCCGGGCAGGTGAGGAACGGTCACCGGCTTCTGCCACGCTTCCGGGCACAGCGGTTACAGTCACCGGGCTTCCCCTACGCTGCCTGAACAGCGGCACGGGAGGTGGAGTGGCCGACGAAGCGGTGCGCAGGCTGCCGTGACCGTGGCTGCGCGCTGCCGTGGCGTTCTCACAGCTGGATCCCTCCGGGATGGGACGCTCGCGCTGGCGCGCTCACTGGAGGCCCTCGGGCTCGGCGCGAACCGGGGTTGGGACCTGCTGACCGCCGAGCAAGGGCCGGTCCCGCCATGGCCCGCGGTGGTCGTCGCGTCGGTGAGGAGCGCCGACGTGGGACTGACCGCCGGCGCAGCCGCCTACGCGTCCGCGGTCAAGGAACGCCGGGAGATGCTGCAGGCGGACGCGGCGCCGGCGACCGCCGTCACGGCGGAGGATGTCCGCGACACGCTGGTCGGTGCGTTGTGGCTCGCGGCCGACACGCAACGCAAGCTGGTGGCCACCACCCTGGCCGCGGGCCGCGACACCGCGGCGTCGGTCGAAACGGCTGGCGCTTCCAGCAGACCGTCGTGGAGTTGACCCGGCTGGTCGTGGAAACCGTTCACGAGGACTCCGGGATGACGGTCCGGGCCGCGTTCGTGCGCTATCGGGCCGGCGCCGGCCGGTCGCGGTCGGGAGGGTCGTTCCAACTGGCTGCCGTGTCCGGGCAGCCGCCGCTGCGGTGGTCGACGGCTGACGCCGGCGACTTTGCGGTGGCGGCGCGGGAGGCGATGGCGGCCGGGGAGACGGTGCGCGGCGAGGGCACGCAGGCGCATGCACTCGGATTGCCCGGCGGCGCCGACCACTTCGCGCGGGTCCCCGTGGTCGCAGAGCCGTTGCACTTCGGACTGCTGTGCGTCGACACCTGGGGAAGCCTGGCGCTGACGACGGCGGACCTGCATCCCGTCCAGGGCCTTGCCAACCTCCTGGCTGCCGGGCTGGCCGTCGGCGATATCGGGCAGCGATGACCTGGGGCCGCCGCCGGAGCCGCAAACGAAACCGACACCGTGTGGGTACAGTGAGCGATGACGACAGTCTCCCGGGTCCACGTGACGAAAGGCGAGGCGATGGCCGTCGAGACCAGCCGGTACACCCCGGCCGAGGAGTTGAAGAAGGGCCGCAGCGTCGATGCGGTCGTCGGCGAGATCGTCCGCCGCGCCCAGTCTTCCCGGCTGCCGACCTCCCGGCTGCCCCGGGGATTCGATCGCAACGGGGGCAGCCTCTCATGGACGCGGTCGGCGGCTCGGAAGAGTCTGGGCCGCTGACTGGCGCCAACCCCGGACACGCGGAGGCCAGCGCCGACCCACGGTTCAGGGCCAACGACGAGGTGGCCGCGCCCGGTCTCGCGCGCTTCGTGCGCGACGTGGTCCACGCCAAGGCCGATCGCGTGACCCGACGGGCCGGTCCCCGGCCCGGCGGTCGGAATGGCCGGGATGTCCTGCGACGTTGTGCAGCGAAGACGACGTCGGAGGAGTGGTGCGTGCAGGTCGAGATCTGGTCGGACATCGTGTGCCCGTGGTGCGCGATCGGCAAGCGGCGCTTCGAGGCGTCGCTGGACGGCTTTCCCCACCGCGACCAGGTCGAGGTCGTGTGGCGCAGCTTCGAACTGGACCCGCATGCCCCGCGTGAGCGGGCCGGGGGCCTGACGGCCCACCTGGCGGAGAAGTACGGCACCAGCCGCGACCAGGCGGCCGGCATGCAGTCCCACATGACGGCCACGGCGGCTGGTGAGGGCCTCGACTTCCACTTCGAGCGCGCCCGGCCGGGCAACACCTTCGACGCCCACCGCCTGCTGCACCTCGCCCGCGAGGGGGGGCGGCAGGACGCGGTCAAGGAACGGCTGCTGACGGCCTACCTGACCGAGGGGGAGCCCATCGGCGACCCGGGCACGCTGGTCCGACTGGCCGCCGACGCCGGCGTGGATGCCGCCGAGGCCGGTGCCGTGCTCGACGGCGGCGCCTACGCCGACGCCGTGCGGGCCGACGAAGCCGAGGCGCAGGCGCTTGGCGTGGCCGCCGTCCCGTTCTTCGTCTTCGACCGCCGCTACGGTGTCTCCGGCGCCCAGCCGGCGCCGGTGCTGCGCGCGGCGTTGGAGCGCGCGTGGGACGAGTCGCGTCCCATCACGATCCTGGCCGACGACGCCACCGCCGAGGCGTGCGCCGACGGCGCCTGCGCCGTCTGACCGGCCGCGCGGCGCCGCGTCCTCGCGGGGTTATCCCGTGGCGCCGGTTGGAATGGCTGGCGGCAACAGCGACCCTCGGCGACAAGGAGCAGCACATGAGCGACCTCAGCGCGCAGCAGATCAAGGTCCGTCAGGTCACCCACTGGCAGCCGACCTTCATCGCATCCGAGACCCCCGGCGAGGCCGGCAGCTACACGTTCCAGCTGGTGCTCGACCACGGCGCCGAGGAGGCGGTCCTGGTCCTCGACGAGGACGACGCCGACAACCTGTTCGACTGGCTGTCCGCCAGCTCCGTCGTGCACTACGACATCGAGCGGCGGGTCCTGCTGTTCGGAGCCCGCGCCACCGGGTCGTAGCCGTCGCCGGCCGCCGTGACGCCGCCCGGCCGGCGTCGCGGCGTCGCGGGCCACCGGGTCACAGCGCCCGTATGACGCGGCAGGGGTTGCCGGCCGCGAAGACGCGCGCGGGGACGTCGCGCGTGACGACGCTGCCGGCCCCGATCACGGTCTCCTCGCCGATGGTCACGCCCGCGCAGACGATCACCCCGCCACCGAGCCAGGCGGTGTGGCCGATCGTGATCGGCGCGGCGGCCTCCAGGCCGGTCCGCCGGATCTCGGGCTCCATCGGGTGCGTCGGCGTCAGGATCTGCAGGTTGGGACCGATCTGGACGTCGTCGCCGATGGTGACGCGGCCCACGTCGAGGATCACCGCGCCGTAGTTGACGAAGGTCCGGTCACCGACGGTCGTCTGGTAGCCGCGGTCGAAGCGGACCGGGGGCCGGATGACGGTGCCCTCCCCGAACCCGGCGAGCAGTTCCCGAAGAAGCGCGGTGCGCCGCTCGTGCTCCACGACGCCGGTCGCGTTGTACTGCTCCACGAGGAGCATGCAGCGCTCCTCGTCGGCGACGATCTCCGGGTCGCCGGCGTGGTAGAGCTCCCCGGCGAGCATCCTCTCCTTCATCTCTCCCATGCCCGCCATCATGCCGCCGGGGATCCACGCCATGAGCTGCAACTCTGCACACCGCGAGGTGCCGGCCCCTCCGCGGACCGTGCTCGACCCCGCCGCCGCCCGCCGGACGAGTGCCGCGTTCCTGGAGACGATGCGCACCCGCCGCACGATCCGCCACTTCTCCGACGAGCCGGTCGACCTCCAGCTCGTCCGTGACGCCGTCGCGACCGCCGGCACCGCGCCGTCCGGCGCCAACCGGCAGCCGTGGCGGTTCGTCGCCGTCACAGATCCGGCGCGCAAGCGGGCGATCCGCGAAGGAGCCGAGGACGAGGAGCGGGCGTTCTACGCGTCGCGGGCGTCCGAGGAATGGCTCGACGCCCTCGCTCCGCTCGGGACGACCTGGGAGAAGCCGCACCTCGAGCAGGCGCCGGTCGTGCTCGTGGTCTTCGAGGTGCACGACCCCAAGCCGTTCTACGCGAAGGAGTCGGTCGGGATGGCCGTCGGCCTGCTGGTGGCGTCGCTCCACCAGGCGGGCCTGGCGACGCTGACGCACACGCCGAGCCCCATGCGGTTCCTGAACGCCATCCTCGACCGGCCGCGCACCGAGCGGCCGTTCGCCGTGCTCCCGGTCGGCTACGCGGCGCCGGACGCGACCGTTCCCGACATCGGCCGCAAGCCGCTCGACGAGATCCTGGTGTGGCGGTGACACGGGTCAGGCACGGCCGGCCTTCACCCGGCCCGCCATCCGGCCTCGCATCGACGCGTCGAGCTCGACCTTGCGCAGGCGGACGGATGCCGGCGTGACCTCGGCGCACTCGTCGCCGCGGATGAACTCCAGCGCCTGCTCCAGCGACAGGTGGCGGTGGGGGATGAGCCGGACGAGCTCGTCGCCGGTCGACGAGCGCATGTTCGTGAGCTTCTTCTCCTTGGTCGGGTTCACGTCCATGTCCTCCGTCCGGGAGTTCTCCCCGACGATCATGCCCTGGTAGACCTCGGTGCCCGGACCGATGAACATCGTTCCGCGCTCCTGGAGGTTGAACAGCGCGAAGGCCGTCGTCGGCCCCGACCGGTCGGCGACCAGGCTGCCGGTCGGCCGCGTGCGGAGCTCGCCGTGCCACGGCTCGTAGCGGTCGAACACGTGGTGCAGCAGCCCGGTGCCGCGCGTCTCGGTCAGGAACTCCGTGCGGAACCCGATCAGGCCTCGCGCCGGCACGATGTACTCCATCCGCACCCAGCCGGTGCCGTGGTTCACCATCTGCTCCAGCCGGCCCTTGCGCAGGGCGAGCAGCTGGGTCACGACGCCGAGGTAGTCCTCCGGCACGTCGACGGCGACGCGCTCCATCGGCTCGTGGACCTGGCCGTCGATCACCCGCGTCACGACCTGCGGCTTCCCGACGGTCAGCTCGTAGCCCTCCCGGCGCATGATCTCGACGAGGACCGCGAGCTGCAGCTCGCCGCGTCCCTGGACCTCCCAGGTGTCCGGGCGTTCCGTCGGCAGCACGCGGATGGAGACGTTGCCGACGAGCTCCGCGTCGAGCCGGCTGCGGACCTGGCGCGCCGTCAGCTTCGAGCCCTCGCGGCCCGCCAGCGGCGAGGTGTTGAGCCCGATCGTCATCGACAGGCTCGGCTCGTCGATGTGGATCGCCGCGAGCGGCCGCGGGTCGTCGGGGTCGGCGAGCGTCTCGCCGATCGTGACGTCCGGCAGGCCCGCGATAGCCATGATCTCGCCCGGCCCGACCTCGGCGGCGTCGACCCGGTCAAGCGCCTCGGTGACGTACAGCTCGGTGACCTTGACCCGCTCGATCGTGCCGTCGACGCGGCACCACGCCACCTGCTGGCCCTTGCGGATGGTGCCGTGCTGGACCCGGCACAGCGCGAGCCGCCCGACGTAGGGGGAGGCGTCGAGGTTGGTCACCAGCGCCTGCAGCGGGTGCTCCTCGTCGTAGGTCGGCGCCGGGATGGCGTCGAGCAGGGTCTCGAACAGCGGGCCGAGGTCGGGGCCGAGCTTGTCCGGGTCGAGCGACGCTTGACCCGCCTTGGCGTTGCAGTAGACGATCGGGAAGTCGATCTGGTCCTCGCGGGCGTCAAGGTCGAGGAACAGCTCGTAGACCTCGTCGACGACCTCGGTGATGCGCGCGTCCGGCCGGTCGACCTTGTTGACGACGAGGATCACCGGCAGCTGGGCCTCCAGCGCCTTGCGCAGCACGAACCGGGTCTGCGGGAGGGGGCCCTCGCTCGCGTCGACGAGCAGCAGCACGCCGTCGACCATGGCGAGGCCGCGTTCGACCTCGCCGCCGAAGTCGGCGTGGCCAGGGGTGTCGATGATGTTCACCTTCACCGAGCCGTCCCCGCCCGGTCCGCCGGCACCCCACCGGACCGCCGTGTTCTTCGCCAGGATGGTGATGCCCTTCTCGCGCTCGAGGTCCATCGAGTCGAGCACCCGCGTCGCGACGTCCTGGTTGGCACGGAACGCGCCGGACTGCCAGAGCATCGCGTCGACGAGCGTTGTCTTACCGTGGTCGACGTGGGCGACGATGGCGACGTTGCGGAGATCGGCGCGGCTGGGCATGACGGGTGACACCTGTTCGGCGGGGAGGGCGGCCGCGGACGCGGACCCGACCACTGTACCGGCGGGCGTGGGCGCGACGGTGCGTGGGTAGCGCACTGCTGCAGTGGTCGTCCTCCTCGCGTTCGCCGCCACGCTCGTCCTGGCCGTGCTCATCTCCGAGCTGGCCGAACGCAGCGTCCTGTCCACCGCCGTCGTCTTCCTCGTCGCGGGGGTGCTGCTCGGACCGGACGTCCTCGGGGCGCTGGCGATCACGCCCCGCGACCCGCTCGTCGAAGGACTCGCGGAGCTGGCCCTGTTCGCCGTGCTGTTCAGCGACGGGATGCGGGTCGGCGTCCGGGATCTGCTGTCGGCGTGGCGCCTGCCCGGACGCGCGCTGCTGCTCGGGCTGCCGCTCACCCTGGCGGGCACGGCCGTGCTCGCCCACCTGGTCGCGGGCCTGCCGTGGCCGGAGGCGTTCCTGCTCGGCGCGGCGCTGAGCCCGACGGACCCCGTCTTCGCCGCGGCGATCGTCGGACGGCAGGAGGTGCCCGCCCGGTTGCGACACCTGCTGAACGTCGAGAGCGGCCTCAACGACGGGCTGGCGCTCCCGGTGGTCGTCGTGCTGCTCGCCCTCGTCGGCCGCACCGAGGTCGAGGGCGCCGCACTCCTCGGCGAGCTGGCCCTCGGGGTGGGCATCGGCGTCGTCGTGCCCTGGGTCGCGATCCGGCTGGAGTCGAGCCGCTACCTCGCCGCCCACACCCGCTACGAGCCCCTCAGCGCCGTCGCCATCGGGCTGCTCGTGTTCGCGCTGTCCGAACTGACCCACGCGAACCTGTTCCTCGCGGCCTTCGCCGCCGGCGTGACCATCGCCACGACCGAGACGCGGGTGCGGGAGGCCTTCCACCAGTTCGGCGAACTCGTCGCGGAGCTGCTGAAGCTCGCGGCGCTGCTGGTCTTCGGCGCGCTCATCTCGCCGCAGTTCCTCGGCGAGATCCGCCTCAGCGGCTACGTCTTCGCGGTCCTCGCCCTGCTCGCGGTGCGCCCCCTGGCCCTCGCGGTCGCCCTGGCGGGCAGCAGGCTCGGGCGCCGCGAGTGGGTGGCCGCTGCCTGGTTCGGGCCCAAGGGGTTCGCCTCGGTGGTCTACGCCCTGCTGATCCTCAAGGCCGGGCTCGGCCGCAGCGACGAGCTGTTCCACCTGGCGGCGCTGGTCATCACCGGTTCGATCCTGGCGCACTCGTCGACCGACGTCCTCGTCGCCCGGTGGTTCCACGAGGAGGAGGCCGTCGCCGACGCCGGCGTGAAGCGCTGACCCGGGGGTACGCCGTGCGCGCCCCGACCACAGGAGACCCGCGTTGGCCCGACGTCCCCATGCGCTCGCGCTCGTCCTCGCCGGCGGCGCCGGCGGCCGCCTGAAGGCGCTGACCGACCGGCGGGCCAAGCCCGTCGTCCCCTTCGGCGGCGTCTACCGGCTGATCGACCTGCCGCTGTCCAACTGCTGGCACAGCGGGATCTCGAACGTCTGGGTCACCGAGCAGTACCGCCCGCACAGCCTCGCGCGGTACCTGTCGAACGGCCGGCGGTGGGACCTCGACCGCACCCGCGGCAAGCTGCTGTTGCTCCACCCCCACCGGGGAGGCTCGGGCAGCGGCTGGCATAAGGGCACCGCGGACTCCATCTACCGGCAGCGCGCCGTGATCCGCGACCTCGCCCCGACCTCGTCGTCGTCCTGAGCGCCGACCACGTCTACACCCTCGACTACGGCGACGTCCTCGACCACCACACCGGGTCCGGCGCCGGCGTGACGATCGTCACCACGAAGGTCGACCGCGACGAGGCCTTCCGCTTCGGCGTCGTCGAGGTGGACGGCACCGGCCGGGTCACCGGGTACGCGTCCAAGCCCGGCGAGCCCGCCCGCGACGTCGTCACCACCGAAGTGTTCGTGTTCTCACGCGAGGCCCTGCTCGGCACCCTCGACGACCTGGCGGACGACGCCCGTGCCGAGACCGACGACCAGGGCGAGGAGGAGCCGGATCTTGAGGATCTGGGTGACGCGCTCCTCCCGCGCCTCGTGGCCGGCGGCGACGCGGCCGCCTACCCGCTGCCCGGCTACTGGCGCGACGTCGGCACCGTCGACAGCTTCTGGCAGGGGCACATGGACCTGCTGGCGCCCGAGCCGCCGATCCGGCTGGACGACCCCGACTGGCCGGTGCTGTCGCGCCCGAGCAGCCGGCTCCCCGCCCGCGTCGCCGGGTCGGCGCGGATCGTCGACAGCCTGATCTCTCCCGGCGCGCGCGTCGAGGGCCGCGTCGAGCGCTCGGTCCTCGGCCCCGGCGTCGTCGTCGAGCAGGGCGCCGTGGTCAGGGACTCCGTGATCTTCTCCGACACGGTCATCGCGTCCGGCGCCCGGGTGGACTGCGCGGTCGTCGACGCGCGGGTGCGCTGCGGCGAGGGCGCCGCCGTCGGCGCGGAACGCGGCGGCGACGGCACGCCCGACATCGCGGTCGTCGGCATGGAGGTTCAGATCCCCGCCGGGGTCGAGGTCGCCGCCGGCGAGGAGGTCCCCGCCGCCGATCGCTGAGCCGGGACGCGGCCGGCCGCCCGGTGGCGCGTCAGACTTGCGTTGGGCCGTGCGACGGACCCGGGAGACGCCGGCGAAAGGCACGTCGTGGACACGCGCACGAACATCTCGAACGTCCTGGTGATCGGCTCCGGCGCCGCCGGCCTGCGTGCGGCGATCGCGGCCCACGAAGCGGGTCGGCAGGTCACCGTCCTGGGCAAACGGCTCCGCAAGGACGCCCACACCGTGCTCGCCGCCGGCGGGATCAACGCGGCGCTCGGCACGGTCGACCCCGAGGACTCGTGGCAGCAGCACTTCGCGGACACGCTGCGGGAGGCGTACCTCCTGTCCGACCCGCGGACCGTGGAGATCATGGCCCGCGAGGCCCCCGACGCGGTGCTGGAGCTGGCGGAGTGGGGCTGCGACTTCGCCCGCCGCCCCGACGGGTCCCTCGACCAGCGCTACTTCGGCGCGCACACGTACCGCCGGACCTGCTACGCGGGCGACTACACGGGCCGGGCGATGCTCCACACGCTCGCCGACCACGCCGCCGCGCTCGGGATGACCGTGCTCGAGAACGTCTACGTCTCCCGGCTGCTCGTCCGCGACGGCACGTGCTTCGGGGCGTACGCGTTCGACATCGGGTCCGGGGAGCGGACCGTCTTCCTCGCCGACGCCGTCGTGCTCGCGGCCGGCGGGCACACGCGGCTGTGGCGCAGGAGCTCGTCCCGCCGCGACGAGAACACCGGTGACGGCATGGCGCTCGCGCTGCAGGCCGGCTGCCGGCTGGCGGACATGGAGCTCGTGCAGTTCCACCCGACCGGCATGGTCGCGCCCGAGGAGATGGCCGGCACCCTCGTCACCGAGGCCGTCCGCGGCGAGGGCGGCCACCTGCGCAACGCCGACGGGGAACGGTTCATGCAGCGCTACGACCCGCAACGCATGGAGCTGTCGACCAGGGACCGGGTCGCGCTGGCCAACTACACCGAGATCGCCGAAGGGCGCGGGACCTCCAACGGCGGCGTCTGGCTGGACATCTCGCACCGGAGCAAGGACGAGATCGTCGAGAAGCTGCCGCGGATGTACCGGCAGTTCCTCGAGTCGCAGATGCTCGACATCTCCGCCCACCCCATGGAGGTGGCCCCGACCGCCCACTACTCGATGGGCGGCGTCGTGGTGGAGCCGCAGGACCACTCCACCGACGTCGAGGGGCTCTTCGCCGCCGGCGAGGTGGCGGCGGGCCTGCACGGCGCGAACCGGCTCGGCGGGAACTCCCTCGTGGAGACGCTGATCTTCGGCCGCCGCGCCGGGGCGGCGGCCGCGGAGCGCTCGGCGAACCTCGAGGTCTCCCTGCGGGCCCGCTCGGTCATCGCCGATGCGCAGGCCGACCTCGACGGCCTCATCCGTGAGGGAGAGGAGTTCGCCCGTCCCCTGCAGCGGGCGCTGCGCGACGCGCTCTGGGAGCACTGCGGCGTGGTCAGGGACGAGGAGGGACTGAATGAGGGGCTCGCACGTGTGGCCGACCTGCGGGAGGCCGCGGGCAGCGTGGACGTCCGTCCGACCTCCGAGGGCTTCGGTGACCTCGCCCACGCACTGGACCTGCGCGCGGCGCTGCTCACCGCGGAGGCCACGATCCTCGGGGCGATCGAGCGCCGCGAGACCCGTGGGGCGCACATCCGGTCCGACCACCCCGACCTCGACGAGCGCCTGCGCGTCAACCTCGTCGTGCGGTGCGGCCGGGAGGGCCGGCTGGAGACGAGCCGGGTGCCGGTCCCCGAGGTGCCGGAGCACCTGCGGGGATGGCTCGCGCCCGCGGACGAGCTCGACGTGGAGGGCAGGCTGCTGGAGTAGCCGGCGTTCAAACCGGCGGAGCCTGGGCAGGGTCAGCGACTCACCCGGAACGACGAGCGGAGGCGCGATGGAGCAGGACCGGGCACGACAGCTGTTGGACGCCGAACGGGCGCGTCTGTCGGAGCTGCTGCGCAACGAGTCGGAGGTCCTCGACGAGGCGCAGGGGCACGGACGTCCCGACCTCGCCGCGAACGACGTCGACGTCGCTGACTCCGCCGCGCAGACCGAGCAGCGCGAGCGTGAGCACTCCATCGTCGGCTCCCTGGAGGCCGCGCTCGCGGAGGTCGATGCGGCCTTCGCGCGGCTGGAGGACGGCACCTACGGGATCTGTGAGGAGACGGGGGAGCCCATCCCCGACGAGCGCCTGGAGGCGATGCCGGCGGCCCGCTACACGGTGGCCTACCAGGCTCGGATCGAGCATGAGGCGGCGGCCGACCGTCAGGCGGGCCTGCGCCGGCCGGGCGCCTGAGGCCCGTCGGATCCGATCCGACTCCGCCGGACCGGCCGGGAACCGCGGGACATGGCCGGGGCCCGGACCGCCGGCGCGGTGCGTCTGGGCCGCCGGACCGCCCAGACGCCGCCGGGCGCGGTGGTTTGCTGGGTCATCGCCTCACGCGGTGCTACTTCGCTGCCTTGCGGGCCGCCTTCGAGGGGCGGCGCAGCCGCCGGGGGGCGGCGACCGGGACGGCGACGACCGGGCGCCGTCGGCGGCGCAGCAGCCGCGCGAGCAGCATGCCGCCCGCCGCGCTGAGCACCTTGCCGCCCATGGGGGTCTTGGCCCACTGCTGCAGCTTCTGGCCCTGCTCGAGGGCCTGCCGCTTCAACTCGCCCGCGTCCACTCCCTGGTCGGCGCCGCCTGTGCCGCCGGCGACCGGCGACGTCATCGGTTCGATGTTGGTATCCATTGGTTCCTCCTTTGAGGTCCTCCGGGTGCTTTTCCGGAAGCTGAGAGGCCTGGGATACCCACCGCCCCGACGACAGACGCATCGCGTCGCGTCGCCCGCCGGGACGGCCGACCGGCTGCGACGCGTCGGCCGCTCCTGAAGCGGGCGGGTCCTCCCGTCAGCCGGGCGTCGTCGTCACGTAGGCCTCGAGTGCCTGCTCCACGGAGTCGTGGACGGCCTCGGACCCTCCGAGGATGATGATGCGCCTGGGGTGCAGGCGGCCGAGGGCGTCGGCGATGGGCTGGGGGATGTCGGTGGGCGTCACGAGCAGAAGGGCTCCATTCTCCACCGCCACCGCGGGTCCCGCGACGAGGGCGTCGGGAAAGTCCGTCCCGCTGGCGATGTAGACCGTTTCGACGTCCGACGGCATCATCTCCGCGGCGACGGCGCCGGCCGTGCCGTAGCGGTCCGGGCCCTCGAGCCGCTGGATCGTGGCCCCGGTGGTGGCCGCCAGGTCGTCGACCACGGAGGGCGCGATGGCCGCGCTGCCGCCGAGCACGATGATCTGGTCCGGGGCGAGCCGGTGCAGCTCGGCTGCGGTCTCGGCGGAGGCAGAGCCGTCGACGAGCAGCAGCGGTGCCGCGTGCAGACCCGCGGCCGCGCCGCCGACGAGACCGTCGGCGAACTCGACCGCGGTCGCGACGAAGGCCGTGCCGGCGCCCCGCGGGAACGCGG
>JACCXR010000477.1 GCA_013696915.1 Euzebyaceae bacterium | reverse complement strand
TCCGACGTGCAGGAGCCAGCGCCAGCGTGAGCAGCATCGTGACCCGGGGGAGCGGTCCCTCGGTCCAGGGCCGGGGCAAGGGCCCGGTGCGCGCGCTGTGCGAGGTGCTGGCCTACCGCAAGATCGGGGCGTACCACTCGCTCACCTTCGTGGCGCCGGAGATGGCGGATCGCGCGCGCCCCGGCCACTTCGTGTCGATCCGGGTGGAGGGCAGCGGCACGCTGCTGCGGCGGCCGTTCTCGATCTTCTCGGTGAGCCGCCACGGGCCGTGGGCCGGCACGGTCGAGGTCGTCTTCGACGTCGTCGGACCCGGCACGGCGTGGCTGGCGAACCGCGCGAAGCACGACTCCGTCGACCTCGTCGGTCCGCTGGGCCGCGCGTTCCCCCTGCCCCAGCAGCCGGTCAGCTGCCTCCTGGTCGGCGGCGGGTACGGCGCCGCGCCGCTGCTCTACCTCGCACAGCAGCTGCGGCAGCGCAGCCTGCGGGTTGACATGATCATGGGCGCCGCCACGCAGGAGCGGATCTTCAACGCGATCGAGGCGAAGCGGCTGTCCGCGACGACGATCTTCACGACCGAGGACGGGACGCTCGGCACGCAGGGCCGGGTGACCGACGTCATGGACAAGGTGATGGACGCCGGCCGCACCGGCGTGGTCTACGCCTGCGGGCCCATGCCGATGCTCGCGGAGGTGTCGCGGCTCTCCGCCGAGCGCAAGGTCCCCGTCCAGGTCGCCGTCGAGGAGGCCATGGCCTGCGGCGTCGGGGTGTGCTGGACCTGCGTGGTCCCGTACCGCTACCGCGGCGAGGTCCACAACCTGCGCGCGTGCGTCGACGGCCCCGTCTTCAACGGCGCCCGCATCCTGTGGGACGAGGTCGGGGAGCTGCACGGTGCCGGCGCCCCCCCGGACGCCGAGCTGCTGTCGTGACGGCACTGTCCAGGACCCCCGCGGCGACGCACCTGCGGCCCGACCAGGTCGACCTCAGCGTCCAGCTCGGTCCGCTGCGGCTGCACAACCCGATCCTCACGGCCAGCGGGTGCTTCGCGAGCGGCCAGGAGATCGACCGCTTCTTCGACGTCAGCGCGCTGGGCGCCGTGGTCGTGAAGTCGCTCACGCTGGAGCCCCGGCTCGGCCTGTCCACCCCCCGGATGGCCGAGACGCCCAGCGGCATGCTTAACGCGATCGGCCTGCAGAACCCCGGCATCGACCGCTGGATGGAGGAGGACCTCCCGTGGCTGCGGCAGCACGGGGTCCCCACGATCGCCAGCATCGCGGGGCGCAGCGTCGCCGAGTACCGGGTCCTCGGCGAGCGCCTGCGCGGGGTCGAGGGCATCGTCGCCATCGAGGCGAACATCTCGTGCCCCAACGTCGAGGACCGCGACATCGTCTTCTCCTGCCGCGAGGAGTCCACCCGCGACGCGATCCACGCGGTGACGCGCGTGTCGACGGTGCCGGTGTTCGCGAAGCTCACGCCCGACGTGACCGACATCGCCGCCATCGCCGAGGCGGCCCGCGCCGCCGGCGCCGCCGGCGTCAGCGTGATCAACACGCTGCTCGGCATGGCGATCGACGTCGAGACGATGCGGCCCCGGCTCGCGGCCGTGACCGGCGGCCTGTCCGGCCCGGCGATCAAGCCGGTCGCGATCCGGGCGGTGCACCAGATCCACCGGGCGATGCCCGACCTGCCGATCATCGGCATGGGCGGAGCCCGCACCGTGGAGGACGTCGTCGAGTTCGTCCTCGCCGGCGCGACCGCGGTCGCGGTCGGCACCGCGACCTTCACGAACCCGCTCGCGACCAGCGAGCTGGTCGATGATCTGCCCCGCTGGCTTGCGGCCCGCGGGCTGCCGAGCCTCTCGCGGCTGCGCGGTGCGGTGCGGCTGTGACCCGAGCCGGCAGTCCGCTGATCGCGGCGCTCGACACCGCCGAGCTGGACCGCCTCGTCGCCCTCGCCGCCCAGCTCGGTCCCCACGTCGGTCATCTCAAGGTCGGCCTGCAGGCCTACACCGCGCACGGGGCGGCCGCGGTGGCGGCCGCCGCGGCGCACGCGCCGGTGTTCCTCGATCTCAAGCTCCACGACATCCCGAGCACGGTGGCCGGGGCCGCCGCTGCCGTGAACGCGTTCGGCGTGGCGATGCTGACGGTCCACGCCGGCGGCGGCCCGCAGATGGTGGCCGCGGCCGTGAAGGCCGCACCCGACGTCATGATCCTGGGCGTGACCGTCCTGACGAGCCTGGACGACGCCGATCTCGACGCGGTCGGCCAGCGGCCCGTCGCCGAGCAGGTCGTTCGCCTGGCCACCCTCGCCGCCGAGGCCGGCGCCGGCGGGATCGTCTGCGCGCCGCCGGACGTCCGCGCGGTGCGGGCCGCCGTGGGCACCGACGTCGTGCTCGTCGTGCCGGGCGTCCGGCCCGCCGGGTCGGATGACGACGACCAGGCTCGGACCGCCACGCCGCGGGCGGCGATCGAGGCCGGCGCCGACCACCTCGTCATCGGCCGCCCGATCACCGGGGCGGCCGACCCCGCCGGCGCCGCCCGGGCGATCCTCACC